>CANJXD010000068.1 GCA_947478535.1 Acetobacteraceae bacterium | reverse complement strand
GTGGATCCGCCGGTGATGACCAGCGTATCGACGTTCATGTCGATCAGCAGGCCGAGCAGCGGCGTGCCGTGAAACCCGCTCTGCTTCAGCTTTGGCAGGACGATGTCCTGCGGCTGCGGCTCGACCAGCGGCGACAACTCCGCGCCCTTGGTACCGTCGATGTACCAACCCTCGATGTTCAGCACACCGCGCTTGAGCCGCTTCACCCCCATGTCCTGGGCATCCGCCCGGGCCACCTGGCGCGTGTAGATGACCGGCAGAGACTTGCTGCGAAAGGCCCGCGCCAGGCTCACGATGACCGGTGCCACCTCGCGCGCGCCGGCGCAGGCGGAGGGGTAGTGCGTCGTGTCCGACGACGTGGCCGGGCCGACCATGTAGTTCTGCGCGTCGATCACGAGCAGGGCCGGATGGCTGCCGAAGCCGCTTCTGCGACCCATCCCGGCAGCGGTCAGTTGCTTCCGCTCCGCCTCCGTCAGCAGATGGGCGACGGAATCGAAGAAGGAGTTTGTGCCTGCGCTCATGGTATCGCCTCCGCGCCGGCCGGCACGGAGAGCGCCTGCAGTACGGG
The DNA here is from genome assembly GCA_947478535.1 of Acetobacteraceae bacterium. Next base: position 15,903 of record CANJXD010000068.1, on the reverse strand, counting down.
GCTGCAATCCTCCAGCGTGGGCAGGCCAGTGATCAGGGTCTCGAGCCGAGCCGACTGTGTCGCGCCGAGCGTGCTTGTCGTCAGGCGGCGGTACTTCGCCACGATATCGTCGCGTCCGAAGGGCAGTGTCGGATCACCGCGGCTGTGCTCGACCTCGCCCTTCAGGATGCTGCCGTCGGCCAGGGCGATCTCCACACGCGCCCCACGCCGTTCCCTTCCGCGCTGCGTCAGTTCGGGGTCCTCTTCGAAACGCACCTTGGTCGCGAAATCCACGAGTTCCGGGTCAAGCGCGATCCCTGGCGTGAAGAGCGCGGGGTCGGTGGCGCCGCGCACCAGGCGCAGCGCAACCATGAACGGCATGCTGAACTTGGCCGCCAGGACCGTGGTGACGGGGATGGTCGGCGTCATCGCGCTGACGGCATCCGCATAGGTCCGCACGCGTACCGAGGCAACTTGCGCCGGGCTGGGGCGGGTGTCGGCCAGCGCCAGGTCGATGGCGTCCAGCGTTGCGTGTCCGTGGCGGCAGCAGGCATGCATCTTGAAGTAGCCGCGCAGGATGTCCCACCGACTGCCAAGGGCCTCCACCGCGGTGGCCGCGCTGAACTCGGTGCCGACGACCCCGGACAGCGAGGCCATGGCCCCTGTTGCCGGCGCGGGAAAGGGCGCACCAGCCAGGGCTGCCGCCAACGAGCCCGTGAAGTTGGCCAAGCCGGCCCATGCATGGCGGACCGGCGATCCGTCGCGCACCGCCTGGTAGCTGGTGGCGATGGGCATGCAAGCCGCCAGATCGAGCGCCGCGGTCACCACCTCTGCCGGATATCCGCGCAGATGGGCGACCGCCGCGGCAGCGCCCAGTCCGCCCCAGGTGCCGTGCGGATGCATGCCGGGACGCAGCTTCACCGCCGCGCCCACGCGGGCGGCGACTTCATATCCAACGACAATCGCAGTGATAAGGTCTTTCCCGCTCGCCCTGCGCGCAGCGGCTTCGGTCAGGGCGGCAGGGATCACGTGTATGGCGGGATGGCCGCGTGCGGGCGCAAAGCCCTCGTCCAGTTCGTGCACGACGCCGCAACTCGCCAGCGTCAGCGCCTGCAAGGCCGCGCCGTTTCCCTGCTGCACCTGCCAGCGGGCCAGCGCCTGCATCTCGGGCAGCACGGCACCGGCGCAGATCGCGGCGGCGGTGTCCAGCAGCACCAGGCAGGCATGATCGACGACGGCCACGGGCAGGTCGTCGAAGCGCAATCCTGCCGCGAACGCGCCGAGGGTGGCGAGCGGGCGGTCCATCCGCTCAGTCCTCCTCCAGCTGAGTGATCAGCGCGGCCCGCGAGCGGCGAACTCTCGATGCCATGGAGGCAACCAGCACAAGCAACGTGAAGCCGAGGATGCCCAGCGTAATCGGCCGGCTGAGCAGGAAGTCGAAGGAACCACGCCCGATCATGAGGGTCTGCCGGAAGGCCGTCTCCATCTGGTTGCCGAGCACATAGGCCAGAATGAGTGGCGCGAGTTCGTAGTCGGCCTTCTTGAGCAGGTAGCCAATGACGCCGAACCCGACCAGGAGGTAGACGTCGAACGGGTTCTTCGCCATCGCGTAGCTGCCGATGAGCATGAACAGCAGGATGAACGGGAACAGGATGGCGTAGGGTGCCCGCAGCAGGCGGACCCAGATGCCAATCAGCGGAAGGTTCAGCACCAACAGGATCACATTGCCGACGTACATCGATACAATGACGCCCCAGAACAGCCCGCTCGGGTCCGCCAGGAGCTGCGGCCCCGGGCTCAGGCCGTACATGGTGAAGGCGCCCAGGAGCAACGCCATCGCGGCATTGCTCGGCAGGCCCAGGACGAACAGTGGGATGAAGGAGCCCGATGCCGCGGCATTGTTGGCGGCTTCGGGTCCGGCCACGCCGGCCAGAGCGCCGCGGCCAAAGGTCTCTGGCCGCTTCGAAAGCCGATGTTCAAGGAAGTACGAGGCGAAGGAGGCCAGGGTAGGCCCTCCGCCGGGCAACAGCCCCAGCATGAAGCCCAGCACGGAGCCGCGAGCCACCGGCCCGGCGGCCTCGCGCAGGTCCTGGGCTGATGGCGTCAGCGATGTGATGCGCTCGATCACCAGAGGATCCGACTTGATCCGCTCGATGTTGGACAGGACTTCGGAAATGCCGAACAGGCCCATCGCCAGCGGTACGAGTCCGACCCCATCGGTCAGTTCGAATATGTCCAGTGTGAAGCGCACCTCGCCCGTGATGACGTCCTGTCCGACAAGGCTGAGGAGAAGGCCAAGCATCACCATGGTCAGCGCCTTGGCGAAAGTGCCGCGCGACATGAATGAGACCAGCACGATGCCGAGCACCATCAACGCGAAGTATTCGGGAGGGCCGAAGCGTAGCGCGACGCCCATGAGCGGCTCGGCCAGCAATGCGATCGCGAAGGTGCCGAGCGTTCCCGCCACAAACGAGCCGCCCGCGGCGATGGCAAGCGCCACGCCGCCACGGCCCTGCTTGGCCATCTGGTAGCCGTCGATACAGGTGACGACGGTCGATGCCTCTCCGGGAATGTTGACCAGGATCGAGGTGATGGAGCCACCATAGGCAGCGCCGTAATAGATGCCGGCGATCATGATGATCGATGACAGCGGATCGAGCCCGATGACCAGCGGCAGCAGGAGCGAGATGGTGGCTACCGGCCCGATCCCCGGAAGCACGCCGATGAGCGTCCCCACCACGCAGCCCAGCGTGCAATACAGCAGGTTGATCGGCTGGAGGGCGCCGAGGGCACCGGTCAGGAAGGTGTCCATCTAGCCCCACCAACTGCCGGCCGGCAGGCCCACGCGCAGCAATGTCTGGAACACCAGATAAAGACCGCCTGTCGCCGCAACGGATATGGCGAGTTGCCGCCAGCCCGGGATGCCCTGACCCGCGACCGCCTGGGCAACGAGCATGAACATCAGCGTGGTCAGCACGAAGCCCGCACGCTCCACCAGAAGCCCATACCCCGCCATCGCCAGGATCAGGGTGATGATCCCGGACAGGTTGCCGAATGCGACCGACGAGGCGTGCCGTCCGCCCCTGCGGATCGCGCCGACCAGCGTCAGCACCGACAGGAACGCCATCAGCGCACCAATGCCCGAGGCGAAGAACCCCGCACCCGGCTGCGTGGCCGTGCCGATTCCGAGTTCGACCGAACCGAGTACGGTCAACAGGCCGAGCGCGAAGAACGCCGACGCGCCAGCGATCTCTGCGTCGCGCTGCTTCACTACTCGGCCCTGATGTTCAGCCGCGGAACCAGCCCGGCAAACAGCCTGCGCTCGGATTCGATGCTCACGGCGAACTCGTCGGGACCGCGGAACATCGGCGTTGTCTTCACCCTGTCCGCATACTCCGCGAACTCCGGAGACGCGACGGCCTCCCGCATCGCGGCCGCCAGCTTTTCGACGGTCTCCCGCGGTACGTCGCGCTGGGCGTAGAGGCCAAGGTTCACGTTCAGGTCCAGGTCAACGCCGCCCTCCTTGAGGGTCGGCACGTCGGGCAGGCGCGGCGACCGCTCACCGCCCATTTGCGCGATGGCGCGCAGCCTGCCGGATTCGACCTGCGGCCACATCAGGGCCGGCTCGCCCGTGGCCATGTCGAGCACGCCGCCGAGGAGCGCGGTGACCGACTGCGACAGGCCTTCGAACGGAATGTGGTTGAGCTGGATGCCGGCCTGAGCGGCCATCGCCTCGTTCGCGAGATGCGTGGCGCCCCCGGCGCCGCCGGAATTGCCGATCGAGGCCTTGCCGGGATTTGCTCTCGCATAGGCCAGCATTTCGGCCAGCGTCGTGAACGGCGCAGACGCCCGGGCCACGACGAGATGCGTGCCCAGCGTGCCCTGGGCGACGGGACGGAAACTCTCGAAGGTGTAGGGAAGCCTGCGGATATACGGGGAGACCGTGATAGGCACGCTGGCCACATAGAGCAGGGTGTAGCCGTCGGGCCTGGCGCGGGCCACGAAGCTGGCGCCGATGGTGGCGCCGCCGCCGGCGCGGTTCTCGACCTGGATCGGCTGCCGCAGCGTGCGCTCCATGATGCGCGCGAGCGTGCGCATGGCCTGGTCGGTTGCCCCCGGTGCATACGGCACGACGATGGTGATCGGCTGCGACGGATAGGCCTGGGCATGGGCCACACGGCTGCCGGCCATGGCGGTGAGTCCCGCTGCGCCGAGGCCCTTCATCACGATCCTGCGGTTCAACATGGCGTATCTCCCCTGTGTTACGGCGGTACGATGTGATCCGTTGGCCGTCTATACAGTTCACAATGCTGAACTGCGGACAGGATTATAACAGGAGTGATTTCAAGGCCTGTCAACCTGCGCTAGCGTCGGCATCATTCACGGAAGGGCCGACGCAGTTACGCGTCCACGGCGCTTGGATCGACAGGATGGAATCGCGATGACCGAGAAAATGATGCGGCTCGGCTTCCTGATGGAAGGGCAGGGCTATGCCTGGAATGACTGGCGCCACCCGAAGGTGCAGCCAGATGCGATGTACGACTTCGAATACTTCAAGCACCAAGTCCAGACGCTTGAGCGCGGTCTGTTCGACTTCTGCTTCATCGCCGACAACATCTATACCACTGCCAATGCGGCACCGATCGCGGTCAGCCGGCTGGAACCGGTGACTCTGTTGGCGGGCTTGGCGGCGGTTACCAAGCATATCGGCCTCGCCGGCACCGTCTCGTGCACCTATTCCGAGCCGTTCAACGTGGCGCGCTTTTTCGCCTCGCTTGACCATATCAGCCGCGGTCGTGCGGCGTGGAACGTGGTCACGTCCTATCTGCCAGACAGCGGCACCAACTTCAGCCAGAGCGGTCTGCCCGACCACGACCTACGCTACAAAAGCGCGGGCGAGCATTTGGCCGTTGTCCGTGGCCTGTGGGACACGTGGGAAGACGACGCGATGGTGCAGGATAAGGCGAGCGGCGTGTTCCTCGACAAGTCCAAGGTGCACGAGTTGAACTATCGCGGCGAGTACTACCAGTGCAAGGGGCCGATCAACATCGCCCGCCCGCCGCAGGGCCACCCGGTAATCTTCCAGGCCGGTGACTCCGACGTCGGACGCACCTTTGCCGCACGCCATGCCGATGGCATCTTCTGCGTTCCGGTAATGGTCGAGGAGGCGCGCGAATTCTACACGGACATCAAGTCGCGTGCCGCATCACTCGGCCGCGACCCGTCGAAGATTCTGATCTTCCCGAACATCCGTATCTTCGTCGGCCGTACCCGCGCGGAAGCGCAGGAGAAGTACCGCGAGCGCGTCGCACTTATCGGCATCGATGACGGCCTGGCGCGCCTGTCGAAATTCTGCGACGGCTTTAACTTCGCGGGCCATGACGTCGATGCGCCCTTCCCGGAGGAAGTCTTCCGGCAGCGGACGCGCGGCCTGCAAGGTCATGTGAAGAAGATCGAGAGAATTGTGCGGGCGGAGCAGCTTACGCTGCGTCAGGTGGTGCAGCGCCTCGGCTGGCCCAGTGACCTCTTCGTTGGCTCGGCGCAGGACGTGGCCGACCTGATGCAGCATTGGTTCGAGACCGGCGCCGGCGACGGCTTCATGGTGGTCGACGGTCGCCCGGGCGATTATGGCGACATCGTCGACCTGCTGGTGCCAGAACTGCAGAAGCGCGGGCTGTTTCGCACCGCCTACGAAGGGACCACCCTGCGCGACCGGTTGGGCTTGGCGCGCCCGGCAAACGCATCCGGCTCTGACGGATGACACCGCGGATGAGCGAGGCTTACAAGGGCTGCTCGCCTGCGTCCGGCGTCACCAGTACGGCGCGCTCCCGCGGGATGTGCAGGGATACCGCCATCCCCTGCTCGAGCAGGTTGCCGGGAAAGCCGAGCACGCGCAGGACGCCGCCTGGCCACCGCAACGCGTAGCTGACCGTATCGCCGAGCAGCACGCGCGCGGTGACGGTGGCCTGCCATTCGTTCACACGGCCGGATGCGGCATCGCCTGACAGCAGGGGACGGGATAGCAGGGGATAGACCGTGCGAACCGCCGCGACGTGCCGGCCATCCGCCCGTGGCGGCGGCAGTGCCGCGACGGGGGCGCAAGCGAGGCGGGCCTCGCCGACATGCAGCACGGGCTGCGCGGCCCCACCCTCCAGCCTGCCCGCGATCAGATTTGCAGCACCGATGAAGTCGGCGACGAAGCTGGTGGAGGGACGCTCGTAGATATCCAGCGGCGTGCCCGCCTGCTCCATCCGGCCAGCCCGCATGACGATGATGCGGTCGGAGATTGCCATCGCTTCCTCCTGATCATGCGTCACATAGATCGCCGTCAGGCTCACGCGCTGCTGCAACTCCCGCAATTCCTCCCGCATCCTTACGCGCAGGCGGGCATCGAGGTTGGACAAGGGTTCGTCGAGCAGAATGGCGCGGGGCTCCGCGGCGTAGGCCCGGGCGAGGGCGACGCGTTGCTGCTGGCCGCCGCTGAGCTCCGTGGCCGGGCGCTCTGCGAAGTCCACCATGCCGATCATGCCGAGGGCATCGATCACGCGATTGCGCAGCGCATCGCCCCGGATGCGGCGGATGCGCAGGCCGTAGGCGACATTCTCGAAAACCGTCAGATGCGGCCAGATGGCGTAGGACTGGAACACCATCGCGAGTTGCCGCGCTTCTGGCGGCAGATTGATGCGCCGGGCCGCGGAGAAGACCGGCTTGCCGCCGATCAGGATCTCGCCGGAAATCGGGACCTCCAGCCCAGCGATGCAGCGCAGCAGCGTGGATTTACCGCAGCCGGACGGACCGAGCAGCGACAGGTGCTCGCCGGCCGCGACGCTGAAGGAGACGCGGTCCACCGCGACCTTGCTGCCATAGGCGGCGACGAGGTCGCGCACCTCGATGAAGGGGCCGGTGGTCAAAGCACGGGATCCCTCGCGAAGCGGCGCGCCAGGAACAGCGCTGCGAGGATGATGGCCGCCTGCACCACAGCGAGGGTGCTGACATGCGGCAGGCCTCCGGATTCCCAGAAATTCAGGATCGACGGGCCGAGCACCGGGTTGCGCGGCCCCGCGAGGAAGAGGGAAGCGCTGACTTCTCGCACCGAGACCATGAACAGCAGGATCCAGGTCGCGACGATCCCGCTGCGCAACAGCGGGATCGTGATGGTGCGCATCGTGCGCCGCCAGCCGGCGCCGCTGACGCGCGCCGCTTCCTCCAACGCGGCATCGAGCTGCACCACCACTCCGCTCATGCTGCGAAAGGCCAGGGGGAGGAAGACGATGACATAGGCGAACAGCACGCCGGCAAGGCTGCCATAGAGAGGGATCGGGAGCATCAGGAACATCCACATCAGCCCCACCGCAAAGACCAGGCGCGGGAAGGCCTGCGGCAGCATCGCCATTTGCTCCAGCAATCCGCGCCCTGGGCCGCGCGAGCGATGCACCGCCACCGCGACGAAGACCGCGCAGGCGACGCCGATGGTGCCAGTGCCGACGCCGAGCATCAGGCTGTTGAGGATGGCGCGCCGCGTCGTCGGGAAGTCGAACAGGATGTAGGTGTAGTTGCTGAGCGACCAGGCCGAGGGCGACCAGCTGATCTCCGCGCTGCCCTGCAGGGACGCCATGACCAGCGCCAACATCGGCAACGCCACCGCGACGGCGAGGTAGAGCAGCACGACGGCGATGGCGACCCAGGTCCAGCCACCGAGATCGATTCGCCGAGGTCGCCAAGCACGGCCGCCGACCACGGCATGGGTACGCCGGCCGAGCAGGCGGCTAGACAGCCAGACCGTGCCGACTGTGAACAGGATCAGCACAATGCCCAGCACCGCTGCCAGCGGGTAGTTCGGCGGGTAGCCCTGGAAGGCATTGTAGATCGCCGTCGTGACGACGTAGAAGCGCGATCCCGCACCGAGGATGGCGGGGATCGAGAACTCGCTGATCATCGAGACGAACAGGAACACCGCCGCGCTGGCGATCGCCGGCAGCATCAGCGGCAGGGTGATCCGGAACGCCGTGCCCAGCGGGCGCGCTCCCAGCACGGCGGAGCATTCCTCGAGCGACGGATCCATCCGCTGCATCGCCGCGCCGATGATGAGCACGGCTGCCGGGGTATCGAAGATTGCCATGACGAAGACGATGCCAGCCGGGCTCCAGGTATCAATCAGGGGGCCCTGCATCCCCGTGAGCGCCGAGAATGCTTGGTTGACCATGCCGGTACGCGGCGCGCCGAGGATGTTCCAGGCAAGCGCCCCGACCAGCGGGCCAACGGGATAAGGGATCAGGATCAGCGCTTCGAACAGGCTGCGCCGTGGCAGGTTCGTGCGGTGCAGGATCCAGGCGAGGATCGTTGCCATCACCGTCGCCAGCACGGTGCCGGCACCGGCCACCGCCAGCGTGTTCCACAGCAGATGCGTGTGGTCCCCTAGGAGGAGGAGGTTGTTGAAACCGAATTCGAGCGGCGGAATGTCCTCGGGGTCGCCGGCGTTCAGCGCGATGGCCACCAGCAGGAACAGGGGATAACCCAGTACTGAGGCGAGCAGCACAATCGGCACCAGCACCTCCGGCCGCATCGTGCCGGCGCTGGCGGTGCGGGTGAGTGGCCAGGTCAGAGGCCGATGATCCGGTTCCAGATCGGCACATAGCGCTGCCGCTGGGCGTTCGAGCCGTAATCATCGAGGTCGGTCGGCACCAACTTGCGCACCTTTGACAGGTCCGGCAGTCCCTCGATCTGCACGTCGGTGCGGGCGGAGGCGGAGCCCTGGATGCTGTTCCAGATCGTCTGCCCCTCGGCGGAGAGCAGGAAGTCGGTGAAGATCTTCGCGGCGTTGGGCCGCTTCGTCGGCGCCAGGATGCCGGTGACGATGATGTTGGACGGCACGCCCTCTGGCGGGAATACGACGTTGACCGGCACCGGACTGCGCGCGGCCTTGACGTATTGGAACAGGCTGGTGGCCGCGCCAATCAGCAGGTTGCCATTCTGCAGGTCGGACAGGATCTGGGTCGAGCTGTCGTAGCCACGCGGATTCTGCGCCGCGAGCCGCGTCCAGTAATCCGCCGGCAGCAGGGGTCGCAGGTTGTACCAGAACGAGAAGGAGGTGCCCGCTGCCGTCTTCTGGAAGCCGAGCTGGCCCTTCCAGCGGGGATCCAGCAAATCCATCCAGGTCTTCGGCGCAATCGCGGGGTCGAGGCGGCGCGGGTCGTACATCGGCGGCGTCATGTTGAGGTAGTAGGTGGTCCAGAAGCCCGGCACGGCGCTGCGGAATTCCGGCGCATAGGCCGCGATCTCCGGGGATTCGTAGCGCAGCAGGCGGCCGCGGCCGTTGAGCCGTTCCATGAGCCCGTAATCCGCGGCCCAGAGAATGTCGGTGTCGACGGCATTGGCGCGGAACTCGGCTTCCAGTCGCGGCATGGCGGCACCGCTCATGATGCGCTGCTGCTGGATCTGGATGCCGAAGCGAGCGGTGAACCGGCCGAAGAAGTCGACGACATCGGCTTCCTGGTCGCCATGGATGATGACGAGCGGCCCTTCCGCCCGCGCCGCCGCCAGCATCGCCGGGTCGGGCGCTGCCGCGCGCGCCGCGCGCGCGCCGAGCAGCATCGCCGCGCCGCCCGCCAGCGCCTGCCGCCGGCCAAAACCTCGCCCCTGATGCGTCATCGGGTGATCCCTCCTCAGACCGTCGCGACCGGCGTCGCAGGTGAGCCCACCGCATGCGGCAGGCGAAGCGGCGGCGCCGTCAGCAGGAACCGCGAACGCCCGGCCGTGCGCAGCCAATCCGCCAGTTCCTGGAAGAACCAGAACTCGCCGAGATGGACACCGATGCGGAACAGGCAGTGTGCGTGAAGCGGCAGGTTGCTGTAGCGCTCGGTCGTCGCGGGGCGCGACGGTGAGGCTTCGACGGCGTTGTTGTCGCAGATCAGCGCGACGATGCCGCTATCGGTGATCCATTGCAGCAGCCTGTCATCGCGGCCGTCGAGGATGCCGAAGGAGGATTTCAGCAGCTCCGCGTCCGGCTGCCGACGCATCGACAGCAGCGCCTCGTCGAAGCCGGTGCGAACGCAGAGCAGGTCCCCCTCCTCCACCGTCACCCGGTCCTTCTCCAGAATACGCATCAATGTGTCGTATCCCACCAAGACGCGCTCCCGGCCGAAATGCGCCTTGAAGTCGACCATCACGCCACGACCCTGCACGCAGGATGTCGCCATGTTCTCGATGCCGAGCGCATAGGCGCCCATGCTCCGCGCGGGGCGGCCGGGGGCGGCCTCGCAGACATGGGCGGCGCCGATGATGTGCTCGCCGCCGCGGTAGCCGTTGTAAAAAACGATCTCCGCCTCGCCATCGCCATCGGCGTCGAATTCCTGGCCGAAATGCGACAATGCGTCCCATTGCGTCGAGTACTGCAGAGTCAGCATGACGACATCATCGCAGACCACGTCTGTCAGCCCGGGTTCGTCGCAAGATAGCGCATAGGCCATGTTCGGCTTGCCGTTGCGCATAGTCGGCGCCGGTTGCGAGGGGTGGCGGCGCGGGTTCAGCCCGTTGCCGCCGGGGTAGTCGAGCGGCAGGCTAAGGCAGAAGGTCAGTCCCTCCTGCACCTCCGACACGGCGCGCCGGACGCGGGCCGGCGTCAGCAAGTTCAGCCGACCGCGCTGGTCGTCCATGCCGAATTCACCCCAGTTGGACCCCGGCGGACGGTGCTTCCAGCGCTGCGAGGACGGCATCCCAGGCTTCCTTGCTCAGTTCGTCCGGCCGCGCTCCGGCCGGAAAACGGCCACCATGCTCGCCGACATGTCGGCGATGATGCGGCTGGCGGCCGCGGCGCCGGTGTCAGTGGCGGCATCGACGCCAATGTCTGCGAGCTCGCCCTTGAAGGCCGCGTCCTGCAGCACCGTGGTGATCGCCCGGCGCAGCGTCTCGACCACCGGTGTGGGCGTGCCGATCGGCGCGAAGACACCGGTGAAGGAGGAGAGCGTCAAAGGCACGCCGCATTCGGTGGCGGTCGGCACATCCGGCGTGGCCGGCAGGCGCTGTTCCGTGAAGGTGGCCAGGATGCGCATGGCGCCGTTCCGAACATGCACCATGCTGTTGCCCACCGTGCCGATCTGCAGCGCCACCTCGCCTCGGATGACAGCCGTCGCAGCAGGCGCGCCGCCACGATAGGGCACGTGAAGCATGTCGATGCCGGCAGCGCGCTTCAGCATCTCGCCGCCCAGATGCATAATGCTGCCCTCGCCGGGCGTGCCGTATTCGTACTTGCCGGGATCCGCCTTCAGCAGCGCTAGGAACTCAGGGAAGGTCTGCGCCGGCATGCGCGGCCCGGCGATGACCGAGACGTAGCCGAGGCTCACCAGCGAAACCGGCGCCAGGTCGCGCGTGCCGTCATAGGGAACGTTCTCCAGCGCGCCGGTCGCCAGCGACTGGTCGCCGCCGAAGAACAGCGTGTGCCCGTCCGGCCTGGCGCGGACCACGAAGGCGGCGCCGATGGTGCCGCTGGCGCCGGGCCGGTTGTCCACGACAATGCTCGTTTCGAGGATGCGCTCCAGCCTCGGGCTCAGGCGGCGTGCGACGATATCCGTGGCGCCGCCAGGCGGCTGCGCGAGTACGAGCGTGATCGGCCGGTTCGGCCACCGCTCCTGCGCCAAGGCCGGGGCGGCGAGCAGCGCCGTGGTGGTGCCAAGCAGGCTTCTTCGGGTCTGCTGCATGAGAGGATTGCCTCGCTTGCCTTGCATCAGGGTGACAACGAGATGGCGCTGAGGTGCCGCATGATGCCGTGATAGGCTTCGGTCAGGATGCGCTTGTCTGTCGAGTAGCTGAGGCAGGTGACACCGCGCGCCGCGATGGCGCGCGCATCGTCCATCGAGATGCAGTTCACGCCGGCGGCGACGCCATGCGCCTTGCAGGCCGCAATGATGGCGTCGATCGCGGCAACGACCTCGGGATGGTCGATCTGGCCTGGAAAGCCGTAGGATGCGGAGAGGTCGTTGCGGCCGATCTCCACCAGATCCACGCCGCCGCCGGCAAGGATCGCGTCGATCGCCTCCGCGCCGGCGCGGCTTTCGATCTGGATCGTCAGCATGGTGTTGGCGTCGGCGATCGGCGTCAGGTCGCGCGGCGCGCCGAGGACGTAGTCATAGGAGGCTGATCCGTAGCTGGCACCGCGCGTGCCGGCCGGCGGATAGTGCAGCCAGCCGCGAAGCCGGTCCACCTCGGCCCGACTGGTGATGTCCGGCACCATCAGGCCCATCGCGCCGACATCCTGCAGGCGGTTGATGAAGCCCTGCTCCTGCTGGAACGGCCGCACGATCGGCACCACGCCGCAGGCGCGCGCGACCTCGCAGAGCGTCGCGACGTTCTCGATGGAGAAGGGGGAGTGCTGGGTGTCGATGAAGACGAAGTCAAAGCCCGCGGCGGCGATCATGCGCGGCATCGCAGGGCTGCTGATCGCCATCAACCAGGTACCAAAGGCGGGTTTCCCGGCCGCAAGCTTCTGCTTGACCGTGTTGCGTCGCATCATACTGGACATCGCCTCGACCCACGGCCGCGTCGCGGCCGGACGGTTTTCCGTTCTTGATCCGCGCGTTGGCCGCGCAGCCGGATGAGTGTGCCCGCTCGTGCGGCGTGCCGCGAATCCGATCTTCGGATGACGCTCATCAGCGGATCGGATGAGGGCATCATGTCCGCGCACTTATGCCGCCCATAAGCTCATTCGATTTGCCCGCCTGCCCGCCAGGCCTCGATACTCGCCCCCGTCGCAAGGGAAGGCATGCACCGTGGTCGAAGTGAACAGGCTCACACCGCAGCTCGGCGCGGAGATCACGGGGGTCGATCTGAAGCGGCTGAGCGACGCGGAGTTCGCCGCGATCTACCAGGCCTTCCTCGACAGCCACGTCACGGTAGTCCGAGGCCAGGAGCTCGGCATCCACGACTACCTCGGCTACTCCGGCCGCTACGGTGTCGTGCGGGAGCACGTGAACAAGAGCGCCCGCCACCCGGAATTCCCCAAGCTTATGCTGCTCGACAACATGGCCAATGGCGCGGTTGCCGCGCCGACCCCGACGTTGATCAAGCGCGGCGTCGGCTGGCACAGCGACCTCGGCTACGAGGCGGTGCCGGCCAAGGCCACCGGCCTCTACGCGATCATCCTGCCGAGCCGCGGCGGCGACACGCTGTTCAGCAACATGCATCTCGCTTATGAGCGGCTGCCCGAGGCGCTGAAGCGTCGGATCGACGGCCGGCGGGCCACCTTCAAGTATGGCGGCCGCACCAAGCGGTCCCTGGCGCTGCTGCGCGAGGAGGATCGCGACCAGCCGGTTGTCATGCACGACATCGTCCGCGTGCACCCCGAGACCGGCCGCAAGGCCATCTACATCAGCCCGACCCAGATCCTCGAGATCGAGGGCATGACGCCCGAGGACAGCGCGACGGTGATCGCCGAGCTGGAGAGCTGCATCGAGCAGCCAGAGATCACCTACCGCCACAAATGGGAAGTGGGCGACACTGTGGTGTGGGACAACCGCTGCCTGCTGCACACCGCGACCGGCGACTATCCGCCGAACGAGCGCCGACTGCATTGGCGCACCACCATCATGCCGCCGGAGATTGCCTAACGCCATGGCCCCGCTTTCCGACATCGAGGAACTCCGCCGCTTCCTCCGCAGCCCGCTGCGGCAACGCTTGGCGGCAGACCAGGTCGCGCTGTGCTTCACGGCAAGGCTGGCACGCGGCGTCGATATCGTGCGCATCGCCAGGTCAACGGGCTACGACGTGCTGTACATCGATCTCGAGCACACGGCGATGCCGGCGGACATCGCCTCCCAGCTCTCGGCGATGGCGCTGGAGGTCGGGCTGACGACGCTGATCCGGCTGCCCTCGTCAGACCCGCACCACATCGCCCAGGCGCTGGATGGCGGTGCCATGGGCATCATCGTGCCACATGTGGAGGATGCCGAAACGGCGCGCCGCGCGGTTGCCGCGGCGAAGTACCCGCCGCTCGGCACGCGTTCCGTCGCCACGCTCATCCCGCAGCTTCGCGCGGAACGCTGGCCCGCCCGGGAGGCGCAGGCGGTGATCAATGAGGAAACCAGTGTCATCGCCATGATCGAATCCCGCGCCGGCCTCGAGAACGTCGAGGCGATCGCCGCGGTGAACGGCGTCGACGTGCTGTTCATCGGCACCAACGACCTTTGCGTCGATCTCGGCATGCCCGGCCAGTTCGACGACCCCCAGGTCGATGCCGCCTATCGCCGCGTCATCGCCGCCGCCCGCGGCCACGGCAAACATGCGGGCATCGGTGGGCTGGCGACGCGCCCCGACCTGATGGCGCGCTACGTCGCGATGGGCGCGCGGTTCATCTCCGTGGGTTCCGACGTCAGCTTCATGTTGACGGCGGCGCGCCAGGCGGCTGAGACATTGCGGGCGCTACCCGCCGGGTAACACCTCGGGATTGTCCTGCGTGCGCCGATCTGCCTAGGCTGCGTGGAGGGAACAGTTCAGGTCGGACAAGTGGCGCAGGAGACGCCTGTTTTGGAATGCATGCCCGAGGCCCTGGCGGCGATCGGCGAGGAGCCGGTTCGGGCGCCTGAAAGCGCGCGGCTCTCGAGGTTCGGCTGCAGCGGTCCGGATCTCAACACGATTCATGTCTCCACCATGCGCAATTTCCTGAACGAGGCAGACCATGCCGCGGGCCCGCAGGCAGGAGGCACCTTCCGCGCCAATGTCTGGGCCGGCGGGCTGCCGGCGCCTTGCATCGCCTGGCAGCCTTGAGTGTGGGTGAAGGCTGGACCCCGCCATGACCCTTCGATCCGTCGACCTTCGGCTGCTGATCGTGCTGGACGCCGTGCTGAAGGAGCGCAGCGTTACGCGCGCCGCCCAGCGGCTCTGCATCTCACAGCCTGCGGTGAGCAGCGCACTGGCCAAGCTGCGTCATCTCCTGAACGACGAGCTGTTCATCCGTGTCGCCGGCGGCATCCGCCCGACGCCGCGGGCGCAGGATCTGGCGGCTCCGATACATGGGCTGCTGGCGCAGTTGCACGTGGCGTTCGAGCCAGTGACCTTCGCCGCCTCGACCTCCTCACAGAGTTTCACCCTGGCCGTCTCTGAGCATTGTGCCGCGCTCCTGATGCCGGATCTGATCGATCGCCTGCACCGGGAAGCGCCCAGCATGCGCGTGCACAGCCGGCCCAAGGCGGAGCACCGCACCGCGGCGGAACTCGACGCGGGCGAGATCGACTATGCGATCGGTGTGTTCACCGATGTGCCGCCACGCTTCCGCCAGGTGACGCTGTTCGAGGACGAGCATGTCTGCGTCATGCGCCCCGACCATCCATTGTCCGGGCGCATGAGCCTTCCAGGCTTCGTCGCGGCGGCGCATCTTGGTGTGGCGCCTTTTCCCGGCAGCGACGGCGGCGCTTCGTCCTCGATCGACCGCACGCTTCGCCAGCTGGGCCATGAGCGGCGGGTCCATGCCTGCGTGAGCCAGTTGCTGTTGACACCCTACGTCCTGCAGCGGACAGACCTGCTGCTGACTACCTTCCGCCATTTGGTCCAGAAACTGCCGCCCTTCGCTACGCTGCATGTAGAGGAGCTGCCCATGACGGTCGGACCGGTTGGGCTGCGGTTGCTATGGCACCCGGTAAACGACAACCACCCTGGGCATCAGTGGCTGCGAGCGCAGATCATCGACATTTGCCGCCGCTTCGCGCCAGGAGCGAACTGCTACGCGCCGTCGTCGTAATCGCCGAGCATGGCTGGCCTGGGCCATCGATCCCATTTCGCATCACGGCCCAATCCGCGCTTCTGGTAGCAGCGCACGCCCATCCCGGTAGGGACGCCCGTTACCGGGCGCCCCCCGGACAGATCCGAGCGTGCGCTGCTAACGCACTCGGCTCCCACCTCGGGTGTTTGACGATGAAGCGTTGCTGCGGATACGGGTGC
>CANJXD010000067.1 GCA_947478535.1 Acetobacteraceae bacterium | reverse complement strand
CTATCGGCGCGAGGGACCGGCCTCGTTCAAGGCAAGGTTCTGCGCGGCGAGGTCGGCGGTCGGGCTGTCCGGTGAGAGTTCGATGGCGCGCTGCCAATCCTCCCGCGCTCCGGCGGTATCGCCGCGGATCTGGCGGATGATGCCGCGTTCCAGCAGGGCCTCGGCATTGTCGGGGTCGATGGCGAGGGCGCGGTTGATATCCCGCGCGGCATTGTCGGCGCGCTCAAGTTGTCGCCAGGCAGCGGCGCGGAAGACCAGCGCCTCCACCCGGTCCGGCTGGCGCTGCAGGGCGAGGTCGAGATCGGCGATGGCATCACGGTAGCGGGCCAGGGTGCCGAGGGCGACGGCGCGGTCCACGATCAGTTCCACGTCATCGGGCGACAGCGTCAGCGCCATGGTGGAAGCGCCATAGGCGCGATTGGCGTCGCCTGCCATCAGCCAGGCCTGGGAGGCCTGGGCGAAGACCGCGGCGCGGGCGGGGCTGCTGGCGCGGGAGGTGCGGGCCAGGGATTCGAGGCGCTGCGCGGCGCTCGCGGCTTCCCCCAGGGCGAGCAAGGCGAGGGCATGGCAATGCCGCGCGCCATCGCCGCCGCCGGCATTCTCCCACGCCTCGGCCTGGGCGCGGGCGCCTTCGGGGTCGCCCCGCAGCAGGCCGGTGCAGCGCTGGAACTCGGTGCCATCGGCGAGGCGGGGCGGCTGCGGCGGCAGGGGAAGGACGTCTTCCGTCACGGCCTCGGCGACCGTCATGGCAACGGGGGCGGGGGCCTGGCCGCTGGCGGTCGGGTTCAGGCCGGGCAGCAGGGCTTCCGCCGGCGAGGCGCCTTGGCCAACTGCTTGGCCACCCCCTTGGCCCGCGCCTTGGCCCACCCCTTGGGCGACGCCCTGGACGATGGGGCGGGAGGCTACCGCCATCCAGGCGGCACTCCCCAGCGCCACCACCATCGTGGCGGCGAAAACACCAAACAGCATCGTGCGGGCTGGACGTCGCATGGCGACACTCTAGCGCAGGATCGCGGCGCCGTGAATCGTCCCCCTTGCTTCGTCGCTGGAGGCTCAGGCAAAGCGGGGGGATGACAATGCACATGATCGTGGCGGGCCTCGGCTACAGCGGCGGAGCTATCGCGGCGGAAGCGGCGGCGGCGGGGTTTGCCGTGACCGGCACGGCGCGAGACCCGGGGCGCGCGAGCGTGCCGGAGGGGGTTGCCGTGGAACGCTTCGCCCTGGCCGGGTCAGCGATCCAAGCGGCGACGCATCTGGTGGTGACCGCCGCGCCGGATGAGGTGGGGGACCCCGTGCTCGCCGCGCATGGGGAGGCGATCGCCCAGGCGCCCGGGCTGCGCTGGATCGGCTACCTCTCCACCACCGGGGTCTATGGCGACCGCGGCGGCGCCGAGGTGGATGAGGCGACCGCCCCCGCCCCGGGGCAGCCGCGGTCCCAGCGCCGGCTTGCGGCGGAGCAAGCCTGGCGGGACGCGGTGGCGGGGCGGGGCATCGCGCTCGATATCTTTCGCGTCGGCGGCATCTACGGGCCGGGGCGGTCGGCGCTGGATGAGGTGCGCGCCGGCGTCGCGCGCCGGGTGGTGAAGCCCGGCCATTCCTTCAGCCGCATCCACCGGGATGATATCGCGCTCGCCGTGGTGGCGGCGGCGCTGCGTCCCGACGGCCTGCGGGTGCTGCACCTCGTGGATGACGAGGCCGCGCCCTCGGCTGATGTGGTGTCGGAAGCGGCGCGGCTGCTGCGGATGGCGGCGCCGCCGGAGATGCCGTTCGCGGTGGCGGCCGCGCGGATGTCCCCCATGGCGCTGTCCTTCTGGTCCGAGAACCGGCGCGTCGCGAATGCGGCGACCAAGGCGGCGCTGGGGATCGTCTGGCGCTGCCCCACCTATCGGGAGGGGCTGGCGCGGGTGCTGGAAGCCGGCGGTTAGCCGAGCAGGCTGTCCAGCGTTTCGGCCAGCAGCCGCAGATCCTCGGGGCGGGACAGGCGGTGGTCGCCGTCCTTGATCAGCGTCAGCCGGGCATCACCGCCCGCCAGCGTGTCCATGATGCGGATGGCGTGGCGCCAGGGCACATCCGGGTCCGCCATGCCTTGCAGGATGCGGACGGGGCAGGGCAGGTCGATGGGCGCGCCCAGCACGGCCTGGCGCTTGCCGTCCTCCACCAAGGCGAGCGTCACCGGCGTCGGCTCCCCATACTGGCTCGGCAGGTGGATGACGCCGTGGCGCGTCAGCGCCGTGCGGTGTTCGGGGGCCAGCGCCGGCCAAAGCAGGGCCTCGGTGAAATCCGGCGCCGGGGCGATGCCGATCAGCCCCGCCAGCCGATCCCGCCGCGCGCGGGCGATCAGCAGAGCGATCCAGCCGCCCATGGAGGAGCCCACCAGGATCTGCGGGCCCTCGGTCAGCGCGTCGAAGATCGCCAGCGCGTCCTCCGCCCACTGGCCGATGGTGCCGTCCTCGAAGCGCCCCGCGCTTTCGCCATGGCCGGAATAGTCGAGGCGGAGAAAGGCCTGGCCGCGCGCCGCGCAATGGTCCCGCAGGAAGATCGCCTTCGATCCCTGCATGTCGCTGCGATAGCCCGGCAGGAACACCACGCCAGGGCCATTCCCCGGCACCTTTGCAGGCAGGCGGGCATAGGCGAGGCGGTCGTGGAGCCTGCCGGTTTCCTCGGTCACGTCATCAGGCTCCGGCGGGCGAGGTTGGCCATCAAGGCGCCAATGCCGAAGGCCCAGGGCGGGCATTCATCCGTGCGGGCCACCTCATTCTCCAGCGCGCCGAGTGTGGGCGTGCCGATGCGCACGACATCGCCGGGGTGATGGGTGAAGCCCATCCCCGGCGCGCCGCGATCCTTGGAGGGGGAGAAGGGCGTGCCGAGGAACAGCACGGCGCCATCGGGGTATTGGTGATGCGCGCCGATCATCTGTCCCACGATATCGACGGGGTCCCGCGCGATGGCGCCGACGAGACCGCGTTCCTCCAGCGCGAAGCCGTCGCGGCCGGTGACGGACAAGGAAAGCTCCGCCTGACGCACATCCTCCAACGTGAAGCCCTCGTCGAACAGGCGGATGAGTGGGCCGAGGGCGCAGGAGGCGTTGTTGTCCTTGGCGCGGCCGAGCAGCAGGGCGGAACGGCCCTCCACGTCCCGCAGGTTCACATCATTGCCCAGCGTCGCGCCGAGGATCCGCCCGCGGGCATTCACCACCATCACGGCTTCGGGTTCCGGGTTCGACCAATGGCTCATCGGATGCACGCCGACCTTGGCGCCAGGGCCGACGGCCGACATCGCCGGGGATTTGGTGAAGATCTCGGCATCCGCGCCGATGCCGACTTCCAGATACTGGCTCCACCAGCCCTTGGCGACGAGGGCGGCCTTCACGGCCATCGCCTCCGGGCTGCCGGGGATGAGGTTGGCGAGGTCATCGCCGATGATGGCGCGGACCTCGGCGCGGACGGCCTCCGCCTGGCTGGCATCGCCGCGGCAGCGTTCCTCGATGACGCGCTCCAGCATGGATCGCACATAGGTGACGCCGGCTGCCTTGATGGCCTGGAGGTCGATGGGCGCGATCAGCCAGGGGCTCGCCGCGTCGCGCGCGGCGTGATGGGCATTGGCGAGCGCCGCCGGCAGGTCCAGCGCCGTTGGCAGGCCCTGGGAGCGGATGGCGGCGACGGGGTCTTCATGGTTCAGCCAGGCGCTGCAGGTGCCGAAGGCCGGTGTCATGTCGAAGGCCTGGCCGGCGAGCAGGGCGAAGACGGAAGGGCCTTCCGGCGTCATCACCCGCAGCGCGAAGGTGCCGGTATCGAGATCCGCGGGCAGGCTTCCCGGTATGGCCATAGTGGCGCTCCCCCAATCTTGCTGTGGGGAGCCTAGCTTGCCCAGGCGTCTGCGTCAGGGGGGCGCGTCAGCGGGGGCGAAGGGCTCTCGGAATCCGATCCGATATTCCGCTTTGCGTGGTGGGGCTTGCCCAGCGGGGGTGTCTCGGTGGACCATCCGCGGCATCGGGCCGATGCGAGCCTGAGGGAGGGATGGAGATGACGTTGATCACACGCCGTGGTGCGTTGATGGGTGGCGCTGGGGTGCTGGCCGTGCCGGCGCTGGTCAGCCAGGTGGACGCGCAGGGCGCCTTCAACTGGCGCCGCTTTGCCGGGGAGCGGATCGAGGTCAGCCTGACGGCCAATCCGCGCAGCCAGATCCTGATCCAGGCGCAGCGGGAGTTCGAGGAGCTGACCGGTATCCGCGTCGGCTCCGAGGCCATCCCGGAACAGCAACACCGGCAGAAATTCGTCATCGAATTCGCCTCCGGCCGGCCGAGCTTCGATGTCATCGGCATCAGCCTGCATGTGAACAAGCGCCAGGTCGGGCGGGCGAAGTGGACAGCCGACATCAAGCCGCTGATGGCGGATGCGTCGCTGACGGCGCCGGATTTCGATTTTGCCGATTTCGGCGCGGGCGCCGTCGCCTATTCCACCCAGGCGGATGGCCGGATGGATACGCTGCCGGAATTCACCGACTACTTCATCCTGTACTACAACAAGGAAATCTTCGCCCGCGCCGGCCTCGCGCCGCCGAAGACCTATGACGAGATGTATGAGACGGGGAAGCGCCTGACGGATGCGCGGGCCGGCCAGTTCGGCTTCGTCGGCCGCGGCGTCCGCAATGCCAATGTGGTGCTCTATACCAGCTACCTGCTGGGCACGGCGCAGCGGGATTGCGTCGATGCGAACCAGCGGCTGATCACCGATACGCCGGACGCGGTCTGGGCCGGCGAGATGTACAAGAAGATGATGCGCGATTGCGCGCCGCCCGGCGTCGCCGGCTTCAACTGGAACGAGAGCCAGACCAGCTTCGCCCAGGGCCGCGCCGCGATGTGGCTGGATGGCGTTGGCTTCGCGGCACCGCTGGAGGACCCGACGCGGTCCCGCGTGGCGGGCAAGGTGGGCTATGCCGTGGTGCCGGCCGGCCCCTCGCATCATCATTGCTGCCTGTTCGGCACTGGGCTCGGCATCAGCGCCGCGTCGAGCGAACGCAAGCGGGGCGCGGCCTGGTTCTACCTGCAATGGGCGATGAACAAGCGCAACCAGCTGCGCTTCCTCACCTCCGGCGCCGGCGCCCCGGCGCGGGAAAGCCCGTATCGGGACGAGGAGGCGATCCGCAGCAGCCGCTTCGGGCGGGACTTCTTCTCGACGCTGATCGAAAGCGGCCGCATCGCGCGGCCGGGCCTGCCGGAGATCGTGCCGGTGACGGAATTCCGCGACACGCTCGGCGCGGCGCTGACCAACACGATCGGCGGGGCCGACGTGGCGACGGAGCTGAAGCGGGCGACGGATGCCTTCCGCCCGATTCTCGAAGCCTCCGAACGCGCGGCCTGAGGCGATGGCTGACGGCACCACCACGGCGGTTGCGGCGGCGCATGCGGGCGCCGCCGCGGACAAGGTCCGGCGCAAACGGGCCTATGCGCGGCACTACTGGCCCTTCGTCGTGCCCGCGGCCGTCGTGGTGGTGGCTGTCATCGTCTTTCCCTGGGTCTTTACCCTGTGGATGAGCCTCAATGAATGGAAGCTCGGTTCCGGCCGCAGCTTCGTCGGGCTGGCGAATTACGAACGCCTGTTCGGCGATGCGCGGTTCCACGATTCGATCTGGCGGACGCTGTATTTCACGGTGCTGGCGGTGGTGGTCCCGGTGGTGCTGGGCACGGCGGCAGCACTCGCTTTCAACCGGAAGTTCCCGCTGCGCGGCCTGGCGCGGACCATCTTCATCCTGCCGATGATGGCGACCCCGGTCGCCGTCGCGCTGGTGTGGACGATGATGTTCCACCCGCAGCTCGGCGTGCTGAACTGGATCCTGTCGCAATTCGGCATCCCGCCCAGCATGTGGGTGTATGATGCCTCGACCGTCATCCCGACTCTGGTGATGGTGGAGGTCTGGCACTGGACGCCGCTGGTGATGCTGCTGGTGCTCGGCGGGCTGGCGAGCCTGCCGGTCGATCCCTACGAGGCCGCGAAGATCGACGGTGCGACGAGCTGGCAGGCCTTTCGCTACATCACCCTGCCGCTGCTGGCGCCCTTCCTGATGGTGGCCATCATTATCCGCACCATCGATGCGCTGAAGGCCTTCGATACCATCTACGTCATCACCCAGGGCGGGCCGGGGACGGCGAGCGAGACAATCAACATCTTCCTGTATCTGAACGCCTTCGCCTACTACAACATGGGCTATGCGAGTGCCGTGGTGGTGGTGTTCTTCGCGCTGATCATTGGCCTCGCGCTGCTGCTGCTGTGGTCCCGCGAACGCTTCAAGGACGCGGCGAGATGAGCGGCGGCACGATCCGCCGGCGGCCCTGGAAGCGGCGGCTCGAAAGCTTCGGCTTCGGCCTGGCCGTCATCGCGCTGGTCTCGCCGGCCGCGCTGGTGTTCCTGTGGATGCTGTCGCTGTCGCTGAAGAACGAGGTGGACAACACCGCCTTCCCGCCGGTGTTCATCCCCAACCCGCCGACACTCGACAATTTCATCGCCGTGTTCGAACGCAACGACTTCCTGTTGCAGGCCTGGAACAGCGTGTTCGTCAGCTTCGGCGCCACGGGCATCGCGCTGCTGGTGGGCATCCCGGCGGGCTACGGCATCGCCAAGATGCGGGCGAACAAGGCGGCGGTGCTGATCCTGATCGCCCGCATCACGCCGGGCCTGTCCTACCTCATCCCGCTTTTCCTGCTGTTCCAGTGGATCGGGCTGACGGGCACGCTATGGCCGATCCTCATCACCCATCTCGTGCTGACGGTGCCGATCGCGGTCTGGGTGATGATCGGCTTCTTCGAGGGGCTGCCCGGGGAACTGGAGGAAGCGGCGCTGGTGGATGGCGCGACCATCTGGCAGGCCTTCCGCTACGTCGCGTTGCCGCTGGCCCGGCCAGGGATCACGGTGGCGACCATCCTCGCCTTCATCTTTTCCTGGAACAATTTTATCTTCGCCATGGTGCTGGCGGGGCGGGAGACGCGGACGCTGCCGGTCGCGGTGAACAACATGCTGACTTTCGAGCAGATCAGCTGGGGCCCGCTGTCCGCCGCCGCCCTGCTGGTGACCGCACCGGTGCTGATCCTGACCCTGATCGCGCAGAAGCAGATCGTCGCCGGGCTGACGCAGGGGGGCGTCAAGGGCGGCTGATACGAATGTAAATAGTCGTTACACTGGGCTGACAGGCAGGGCGCCCTGGGGCATGATGGGGGCATGACCGATGCTGCGCCCCCTCTTGTCCCCGTGATCGACATTGCCGCCTTGCGTTCCCCGGACCTCGCCGCCCGTGCCAGGGTCGCCGCCGCGCTGGGGGCGGCCTGCCGGGGGCCAGGGTTCTTTCTGGTGACAGGCCATGGCATTCCTGCCGCGACCACGTCGGGGCTTTTCGCGGCTTCCCACCAGCTTTTCGCGCTGCCGGAGGCGGCGAAGCAGGCGATGTCGATCCGCCATTCCCCGCATAATCGCGGCTATGTCGGTCTGTCCGAGGAGCAACTCGACCCGACGAAGCCGGCGGACCGGAAGGAGGCCTTCAATGTCGGCCTCGACCTCGCCGCCGATGACCCGGACGTGCTGGCGGGCCGGCCCTTCCGCGGGGTGAACCTGTGGCCTGGCGAGGCGCCAG
Source organism: Acetobacteraceae bacterium (assembly GCA_947478535.1). Next base: position 8,921 of record CANJXD010000067.1, on the reverse strand, counting down.
CGCTGCGGGATGCGATCCTCGCCTATTTCGACGCGGCCTGGGCGCTGGGGCGGCTGCTGCATCGCGGCTTCGCCCTCGATCTCGGCATCCCCGAGGACTTCTTCGAGACCAAGCTGGACCGCCCGCTGGCGACGCTGCGGCTGCTGCACTACCCCGCGGCGCAAGGCGAAGCCGCGCCCCTCGGCGCGGGGGAGCATACGGACTACGGCAATGTCACGGTGCTGGCCACGGATGGCGTGGCGGGTCTGGAGGTGAAGCGGCGCGGCGGCGGCTGGGAAGCCGTGCCGCAGATGGCGGATGCCTTCGTCTGCAATATCGGGGATTGCCTGATGCGCTGGACGAATGATGTCTATGTCTCGACGCAGCATCGGGTGCGGGCGCCGCAGGCCGAACGCTATTCCGCGGCCTTCTTCCTCGACCCCAACCCGGAAGCGATCGTCGCCACCCTTCCCGGTTGCAGCGGCCCAGGCAATCCACCGCGCTACGCAGCGGTGACCGGGGCCGCCTACCTGCGCGAGAAGCTGGATGCGACCTACGCCCACAGGCGCGAAACGAAGTGAGGCTTCACGCGCGGGGCTGGGGCAGGTAGGAAGCGCGCCGTGATGGCCACTGCCCCCGCCGTTCTTCAGGTACTGCCCGCACTCGTCACCGGTGGTGTGGAGCGTGGTACGATCGAGATCGCCGAAGCGATCCGCGATGCGGGGATGCGCGCCATCGTCGCTTCCGCCGGCGGGCCGATGGTGGCGGAACTGGAAGCGCTCGGCGTGCGGCACGTGAACCTGCCGCTGCGGAGCAAATCCCCGGTCTCGATACTCCGTAATGCCGCGTCCCTGGCGGCGCTGGTGCGGGAGGAAGGGGTGCGCCTGGTGCATGCGCGTTCCCGCGCTCCGGCCTGGTCCGCGCTGCTGGCGGCACGGCGCAGCGGGGCGGCCTTCGTCACCACCTATCACGGCGTCTATAATGAGGGCTTTCCCGGCAAGCGGTTCTATAACGCCGTCATGGCGCGGGGGGACCGGGTGATCGCCGTCAGCGACTATGTCGCGGCGGTGGTGCGGGAACGTCATGGCCTTGGCGACGACCGGCTGCGGGTGATCCCGCGCGGTGTCGATGCGCGGCGCTTCGACCCTGACCTGGTGGCACCGGAGCGCGTGCTGTCGCTGCGTGCGGCCTGGGGGGGCGAAGGCCGGCAGGTGATCCTGCTGCCCGGGCGCCTCACGCGCTGGAAGGGCCAATCCGTGCTGATCCAGGCCATGGCGGCGCTGCGCGGGGACGCGCTGGCGGTGCTGGCCGGTGGTGGCGGGGAAGGGGCCTATCGCGGGGAACTCGTGGCGCTCGCGCGCCAGCATGGGGTGGCGGATCGGGTGCTGATCCTCGGGCATGTGGAAGCGATGGCGACGGCGCTGCTGGCGGCCGATGTCGTCGTGCATGCCAGCACGGATGCGGAAGCCTTCGGCCGCACGGTGATCGAGGCGCAGGCGATGGGCCGGCCGATCATCGCCTCCGACCTTGGCGGGCCGCGGGAGACGGTCCGGCATGGCGTGACGGGCTGGCGGGTGCCGCCGGGGGACCCGCAGGCGCTGGCGGCGACGCTGGATCGGGTGCTGTCCTTGCCGGCGCTGGAACGCGCGGCCGTCGCGCGGGCCGGACGGGATGCGGTGCTGCGGGACTACACCACGGCGCGGATGCAGGAAGCGACGCTCGGCGTGTATCGGGAATTGCTGCGGTGATGGCGGCACCCGGCACGGGGGCGGGGCATGCTGTCCTGGTCATCCGGCTCGGCGCTCTGGGCGATTTCGTGCAGTCCTTCGGGCCTTTCGCGGCGATCCGCGCGCACCACCCAGGCCAGCGGATCATCCTGCTGACGACGCCACCCTTCGCGCCGCTGGCCCGCCGCAGCCCCTGGTTCGACGAGGTGTGGGAGGATGGGCGGCCGCGCTGGACGGATCTGCGCGCGCTATGGGTGCTGCGGGCACGGCTGCGGGGGGCGGGGTTCGGGCGGGTGTATGACCTGCAGACCTCCGGCCGGTCGTCCCGCTACCGCCTGCTGCTGGGCCTCGGCGTCGCATGGTCCGGCACGGCGATCGGCTGCTCGGACCCGCATGACAACCCGATGCGGACGCGGATGCACACGCTGGAACGCCAGCGGGACCAGTTGCAGGGTGCGGGTATCCACGAATTTCCGGCCCCGGCGCTGGATTGGCTCGATGCCGACCTCGCGGCCTTCGCGCTGCCGGAACGCTTTGCCCTGCTGGTGCCCGGCGCATCGCCGCCTCGTCCGGCGAAGCGCTGGCCGGCGGAGCGCTTCGGCGCCTTCGCGGCCGGCTGCGACCTGCCCTGCGTGGTGATCGGCGGCAAGGCGGAGGCGGAGATCGCGGCCACCATCGTGGCGGCCGCGCCGCGCACCATCAATCTGGTGGGGCGCACCAGCTTTGCGGAAATCGCGGCCCTGGCACGGCGTGCGGTTTGCGCGGTGGGCAATGATACCGGGCCCACGCATCTGATCGCCGCCTCCGGCTGCCCGACCCTGGCGCTGTTCGGCGATGACAGCGACCCCGCGCTGTGTGCCCCGCGCGGGCCGGCGGTGTCGATCCTCCGCCAGGCGCCGCTGGCGTCGCTGGCGGTGGAGGCCGTGCAGGCGGGGATTTCGGGGCTGGCGCCGCGCTGAGGCTCAGCCCGGCTGGCCCCCCTCGGCTCCCCCTTGGCACCACGCGCGCAGAGCATCCTTCTCCCGCTCCGAGAGTTGTTCGCGCAGCGCCTTCAAGGCGTTGAGCAGGGTGAGGTAGAGCACGCGCCCGAGCCGGGCCGCGGCGTCCGGCCCCGGCGGGTCGATCAGCTTCACATTGCCGCGGACGAGCCAGCGCAGCAGCGCCGCGACTTCCCGCGTCGAGACGATATGGCCGGTGGCGGCGGTCTCGGTGGCGATGGCGGCGATATGGAACTCGGCCTCGGCGGGGTCGAAGGGCAGGCGGGCGGCGATGGCGGGCAGGATGACGCCGATCTCGGCGAGCGTCAGCGCCGGCAGGTCCTGCGCCAGGCCGCGGGCATCGCGGCTGCCCCAGAGGATATCCCGCACCAGCTGGGCGGCTTCCACCATCAGCGCGGCGGGGTCCGGGGTAGGCTCCGGCTCGGGTTGCGGCGGCGGTTCGGGTGGGGCGGTGATGACGGTCGGCTCAGGCTCCTGCGGCAAATCCGTCGCGACGGCTTCTGGCGCGACGGCTTCTGGCGTGGGGGCTTCTGGCGCGGGGGCTTCTGGCGCAGGGGCCTCTGGCGTCAGGGGTTCTGGCGTCAGGGGTTCTGGTGCGGGGGGCTCTGGCGCGGGAGACTCGGCGATCGTGGGCTCGGGGGCCAGCGGCGGCAGGCCGGGCTGGTCCTCGACCCCCGGCGGCAGGTCTCCCGGCGGGGCGGTGCGATCGGCGTCGAAGACCCAGCGGCGGTCGGGCGGGCCGGAGAGGGTCAGGCCGCGTTCCCGCGCTTCCTCGATCATCAGGCCGAGGCTGCCGGCGCCGCCATAATTCGTGGCCCGCAGCGCCGGGAAGGCACGGGACAGGGTCTGGCCGGCTTCCGTCAGCCGCAGCGCCGCAGCGGGGCTTTCGGCGATGGCGCGACGCAGCCATTCCAGCGCCGCGTTGCGGAGCGCGATCGGGTCCGGGGCCCGATCGGGTGCCCGTTCCGCGATCCGCTCGGCCATCCGGTCGGCCATCCGCTCCGGTGGGCGGGATTGCGGCATGGCGCGGTCGCGCGGGCCGGGGAGGGTTGGCGGGAACTGGGGCGGTGCCGGTGGCATGCCCGGCGTGGCGCCGGGGGCGAGTTCGAAGGAAGCGACAGGCAGGCTACCCATGCCCTCATTGGCGAATTCGACGAGGCCCACGACGAGGTCCGCGGCGGCGAGGTAGGCGGGCTTCGCGGTATCCTGCGCCATGATGGTGATGCGCCGGTCATAGGCGCGCAGCCGTACCAAGGCGGGCAGGAAGTCGCTGTCCCCGGACAGCAGGATGAATTCCTCGAACCGCGTTGGGTGGTCCAGCGCCTCCCGGATATCGAGCGCCATCTTCATGTCGGCCGCGTTCTTCAGCGAGGCGACCGGCGGGCAATCCACGACATCGAAGCCGGAAGCCACGAAGGCGGCGCGGAATTCGGAAAAATAGGTGCGGTTCCGCATGTCCCGCTCCGCGCGGTAGCGGGTGACGGGGCCGTTGGGCGGGAAGTCGATGTAGCGGCCGGGGTTGAGGTAGCAGCGGCGGATCAGCGTGCGCCGGCGCGTCGCTGGGCCGCCATCGGCCTTGCCTTCAAGCCAGGCGAGCCAGGCATCCGGCCGTTCCCCGAAGGCATAGGCCGCCCTTTCGTCCCAGCGCAGCAGCGCCATGAAGACGTTGTCGAAATCCACATAGAGGGCCGCGCGGGGCGGCGAGGCGACGTCAGCCATGCGATGGTCCGATTCCCTGGTTGGCCAGTATAGACGCATCTCCCCTGCTTGGGTGGGGGGGCAAGCTTGACGGCGGCGCGCCGGGCTGGCCATGGTCCGGCCCGTTTTATCCCGAGCCAATCCCGAGGAGCCTGGTAGCCCCATGCCTGCGATCACCCTGCCTGACGGTTCCGTCCGCGTCTTCGACGGGCCCGTGACGGGCACGACGATCGCCGCCGCCATCGGCCCTGGCCTGGCCAAGGCCGCGCTGGCCATGCAGGTGGATGGCGCTCTCAGCGACCTGTCCCGGGAAATCGCCGGCGATGCCGCCGTGCGTTTCGTGACCCGGCGCGACCCCGAGGCGCTGGAGCTGATCCGTCACGATGCCGCGCATGTGCTGGCCGAAGCGGTGCAGGAGTTGTTCCCCGGCACGCAGGTCACCATCGGTCCGTCGATCGAGAACGGCTTCTACTACGACTTCCACCGCAACAACCCCTTCACCACCGAGGATTTCGCCGCCATCGAGGCGAAGATGCGCGAGATCGTCGGCCGCAACGCCACTTTCGTGCGGCGTGAGGTGACGCGCGGCGAGGCGGTGGACCTGTTCGTGAAGAAGGGGGAGCGCTTCAAGGTCGAGCTGATCCGGGACCTGCCGGACGGTGTCGCCATCAGCCTCTACAGCCAGGGGGATTGGGTCGATCTCTGCCGCGGCCCGCATATGCGCGGCACCGGGGATGTCGGCACCGCCTTCAAACTGATGAAAGTGGCCGGCGCCTATTGGCGTGGCAATTCGGCCAACCCCGTGCTGTCCCGCATCTATGGCACCGCATGGCGGGACCAGAAGGAGCTGGACGCCTACCTGTTGCAGCTGGAGGAAGCGGAAAAGCGCGACCATCGCCGGATCGGCAAGGAGATGGGGCTTTTCCATTTGCAGGAGGAAGCGACCGGCAGCGTCTTCTGGCACCCCAAGGGCTGGAAGCTGTACCGGACGGTGGAAGACTACATGCGCCGGCGGCTCGACCGCGCCGACTACCAGGAGGTGAAGACCCCGCAGCTGGTGGATCGCCGCCTGTGGGAAGCCTCCGGCCACTGGGAGAAGTTCCGCCACGCCATGTTCCTCGCCCAGGTCGAGGACAAGGATGAGGCCGGGCGCGTCTATGCGCTGAAGCCGATGAACTGCCCCTGCCATGTGCAGATTTTCAACCAGGGCATCCGCAGCTATCGCGAATTGCCGCTGCGCATGGCCGAATTCGGCGCCTGCCACCGCTTCGAGCCCTCTGGCGCGCTGCATGGCATCATGCGCGTCCGGGCCTTCACGCAGGATGACGCGCATATTTTCTGCGAGGAGAGCCAGATCGCGGATGAGACGGTGGCCTTCGTGGACCTTCTGTCCTCGATCTACCGCGACCTCGGCTTCGAGAGCTTCCGGGTGAAGTTCAGCGACCGGCCCGCCGTGCGCGCCGGCGATGACGAGACCTGGGACCGGGCGGAGGGCGCGCTGAAGGAAGCCTGCGCCGTCGCCGGCGTGGAGTTCGAGCTGAACCCGGGGGAGGGCGCCTTCTACGGCCCGAAGCTGGAATTCGTGCTGCGGGACGCGATCGGCCGGGACTGGCAGTGCGGCACCTTGCAGGTTGATTTCGTGCTGCCGGAACGGCTGGACGCGACCTATGCGGCGGAAGACGGCACGCGCAAGCGCCCGGTCATGCTGCACCGGGCCATCCTGGGCAGCTTCGAGCGCTTCCTCGGCATCCTGATCGAACAGCATGCCGGGCGCTTCCCGCTGTGGCTGTCCCCGGTGCAGGTGGTGGTGGCGACCATCGTCGATGATGCCGCGCCCTATGCGCGAGAGGTCGCGGCGAAGCTGGAAAAGGCCGGGCTGCGGATGGATCTCGACCTGCGGAACGAGAAGATCAACCGCAAGGTCGTGGACCATATCGACCAGCGCATCCCGGTGCTCGCCGTGATCGGGCGGCGGGAGGCGGAGGAAGGCAAGCTCGTGCTGCGTCGTCTGCCGGGGCGGGACCAGGTGGTGCTGCCGCTGGATGAGGCAGTGGCGAGCCTGGTGGCGGAGGCGAAGGCCCCCGATCTGCGCGGCTGAAGGCTAAGCGCGGCGCTTTCTGGCGCCGCCGGAGCCCGGATTTACCGCTGCCCATGAAGGCGGCGACTTGCACGCGCCCCGCCCACTCGCCATAAAGCGGGGTGCATTTGCCTTGAACAACGACAGGAGAGCGCTATAGCCCGTGGTCCCATGCCCGCCCAGATGCCGACGCGAGACGGCCCGCGGGTCAATGAAGAGATCCGTGTCCCCCAGGTCCGCCTGATTGATCAGGAAGGCGAGATGATCGGGGTGATGTCTGCGCGCGATGCGCTGTTGCGGGCGTATGAGGTCGGTCTCGACCTGCTCGAGATCAGCCCCAACGCGGTACCGCCGGTCTGCAAGATCCTGGACTATGGCAAGTACAAGTACGAGCAGCAGAAGAAGGCCAATGAGGCGCGCAAGCGCCAGAAGGTCGTCGAGCTGAAGGAAATCAAGGTCCGTCCGAACATCGACGACCATGACTACGGCGTGAAGATGCGGCAGATGAAAGAATTCATCACCGATGGCGACAAGGTGAAGGTCACGCTGCGGTTCCGGGGACGCGAAATGGCGCACCAGGATCTCGGCCTGAAGGTGCTGGACCGGATCCGCACCGAGCTGGCTGAAGCAACCAAGGTGGAGCAGATGCCCCGGCTTGAGAACCGCCAGATGATCATGGTGCTGGCGCCCAAATAAGTGCCGACGCGGCGCGATCAGCGACGCGCGACGGAGGGGGAGGGCGCCACCGATGGCGCCCTTGCTCCCCTCGAGCCCGACCTGTCGGCGCTGCGCTACCGCCCCGCCGATGATCCCCGGGTCCCGCGGGAGGCGCTGCGGCGCCTGCGGGGGCCTTCCTACATCGACCTGCTGGCCGCGCTGCACCATTTGCTGGGGGTGGAGCGATATGTCGAGATCGGCACCCAGGCCGGGGCCTCGCTTGCCGTGGCGCGGGGGGCGGCGCTGTGTATCGATCCCGCCTTCTCGATCCAGCGGACGGCCTTCCCGGGCAAGACGGAACTTCACCTGTTCCAGACCACCAGCGATGCCTTCTTTGCCAGGCGCGATCCCGCGGTGATCCTCGGCGGCCCGCCGCAACTCGCCTTCATCGACGGGATGCATCATTTCGATTTCGCGCTGCGGGACTTCATCCACTGCGAGCGGGCGATGGGGCCGGAGGGCGTCATCGTGCTGCATGATTGCCTGCCTTCCTCCCACGCCCTCACGGAGCGGCTGACGCCGGGGCCGGATGGGGAATTGCGGCGCGTCGGCCATGGCGCCTGGGCCGGCGATGTGTGGAAGCTGCTGCCCATCCTGGCGAAGCTGCGGCCGGATCTCGGGGTGGAGATATTCGACGCCGTGCCGACCGGCCTGGTGCTGGTGCATCGGCTGAATCCGGGGAATGCCACGCTGGCGGCGCGGTGCGACCGCATCGTGGCGCGGAGGCTCGAACGGCCGGATACGCCTGAACTGTTCTGGCGATGGCTGGCGCAGCAACAGGCCTGGGACACCACGGAAGTGCTGCGCCAGGGCCTGCTGGGGCGCATCCTTGGGCGGACCCCTGCCTCGCGGGAGGATGATTGACCCCGCGACTGCACCGCTTCGTCCGTAGCGCCTTGACTCCGGCGGCAGCCAGAGCGTAAGCCCCGCGCTCTGGTCCGCCCTGGACCTTGTTGGTCGTCCCGTCTGGAACGGGCCGGCTCCGTCGCTCCGCGAAGGCTCGCGCAGCGGCGCGATTTCGTTTGGGGCGGCCGCAACGGTTTGTGAAGGGTTCTCCCGCCGCGATGTTCGAGGCGCTTGGCAACAGGCTGACAGGGGTTTTCGACAAGCTGCGCCGCCGTGGCGCGCTGACGGATGCCGATGTCCAGGAAGCGCTGCGCGAAGTGCGGGTGGCGCTGCTGGAAGCCGATGTCGCGCTGCCCGTGGTGAAGGACCTGGTGACCCGCGTGCGCGAGCGCGCCGTGGGCCAGGAAGTCATTCGCTCCGTCTCGCCGGCGCAGCAGGTCATCAAGATCGTCAACGACGCGCTGGTCGAGGCGCTCGGCGGCGGGGAAGGGGATGACGGCAAGCGGGGCCTCGATCTCAACGCGCCGTCGCCGATCCCGATCCTGATGGTCGGCCTGCAGGGCTCGGGCAAGACCACGACCTCCGGCAAGATCGCGCTGCGCCTCAGGATTCGTGAGCGGAAGAAGGTGCTGCTCGCCTCGCTCGACGTGCATCGCCCGGCCGCGCAGTTGCAGTTGCAGCAGCTGGCCGAGCGCGCCGAGGTGACCAGCCTGCCCATCGTCGCGGGCGAGACGCCGTTGCAGATCGCCGAGCGCGCGATGGATCTGGCGCGGCGCGAGCTCTACGACATCGTCATCCTCGACACCGCCGGGCGGCTGGCGATCGACGATGTGCTGATGGCGGAAGTGGCGGCGGTGAAGGCCTTTGCCAATCCGCACG
>CANJXD010000066.1 GCA_947478535.1 Acetobacteraceae bacterium | reverse complement strand
GGCCGGCCGCATGGCCTTCGATGGCGCCCCCCGCCCCGGCGCGCGGGTTGAAAACCACGGCAGCATCACCGTCGCCGAGGGCGGCCTCGCCGCGCTGGTCGGCCCAACCGTGGCGAATACCGGCGCCATCCGCGCCCGCCTCGGCCGCGTGGCGCTGGCGGGTGGGGAGGCGTTCGCGCTCGATCTCGCGGGCGATGGGCTGCTGGCGCTCGATGTCACGCGCCAGGTCACCACTGCCGCCTCCGGCGCTCCCGCCCTGGTCACCCAATCCGGCACGATCGACGCCTCGGGCGGCAGCGTGGTGCTGACAGCGCACGCCGCCTCCGGCGTGATCGAGACGCTGGTCAGCACCGGCGGCACGACCACCGCGACGCGCATCGCCCTGCGCGCCGAGGGCGGCGATATCGCCATCACCGGCCGGATGCAGTCTCCGGGTGGCATGATCACCGCTGGCGCCAGCGGCGCCGTCGCCCTGGCGCCGGGCGCGCGGGTCTCGGCCAATGGTGCGGCCAGCGGCGGCCAGGTTGCGCTGACCGGTGGCGCCGTCTCCGTCGCGCGTGGCGCGCGGGTGACGGCGGATGCCCAAGGCACCGGGCATGGCGCCGGCCCCATGGCCGGCAATGGCGGCAGCATCACCCTCGATTCGACCCGGCGGACGGCCCTGCATGGCACGCTCTCCGCCCAAGGCGCAGGCAGCGGTTCCGGCGGCCGCATCGCCGTCTCCTCCCGCGGCGCGCTGGCCATCGATGGCGGCATGAAGGCCGGCGCCACGGGCCAGGTGGTGATCGACCCGGTAACGCTGCGCGTCGTCAGCCGCCTGTCCGGCACGACCGAGCCGGCCGAGGTCACCGCCGCCAGCATCAACGCCACCACCGGCGCGCTGACCTTGCAGGCGGATGCCGCCATCCTCGTCGAGGCCGCGATCAACAAGACCAGCGGCGCTCTGACGCTGGAGACCACCAACCCCGGCGCCACCAGCGGCGAGGGGATCCAGATCCTCGCCCCCGTCCGCGTCACCGGGGATCTGGTGCTGCGCTCGGCCGGAGACATCACCCAGGCCGCGACCGGCGCGGCACTCAATACCGGGACACTCGAAGCCCACAGCGCCACCGGCGCGGTGCGGCTCGAAGCCTCCACCAACGTCATCCGCGCCATTGCCGGCGGCAGCGCCGCCAGCCGCTTCGGCGTCGCCAGCACGCGGGCGATGGCGGCGGATGGCGCCGTCTCCGCCGTCGATATCGGCATCGCGACGACCCAGACGCTGACGCTGCGCGCGCCGGTCACCGCCAGCGGCACGATGGACCTCGCCGGCCTGCGCGGCATCACCCAGATGGACACCGGCGCGGCGGTGACGGCGGCGCTGCTGCGGCTCGAATCGCCGCTCGGGGCCGTGGTGCTGACCGGGGCGGGCAACCGCGTCACCACCCTCGGCGACGCCAGCGTGCAGGCCGGGCTGTCGCTGACCAATGACGGCGCGATGAATGTCGGCGGCAGCCTGAATGGCGGGCGCATCGTGCTGACGACGCTGACCGGCGACCTGACGCAGGACCCCGCCGCCTCCCGCATCGTGGCGGAGGAACTGCGGCTGGTGGCGGAAGCCGGCTCCGTGCTGTTCGACAGCACGCTCAACGCCATTCCCCTTCTGCAGGGCCGGGCACGGGATGGCTTCCTCGTCGATGCCGGTGGTTCGGTGGTGCTTTCCGCCCCGGTGAGCGGGATGACGGTCGAACTCCGCAGCGCCGGCGACCTCGCGCAGGATTTCGGCGCGGTGGTGACGGCGGGGCTGCTGCGGCTCAGCGTGGCCGGCAACGCCATCCTCGATGACCCCGCCAACAGCATCGCCGCCCTTGGCGGCTCGACCGCTGGCGGGACACTCGCGCTGGCGACCTCCGGGGCGCTGTCCCTGGAAGGGGCGATCGGCGCCGGCAGCCTGTCCCTCACCGCTGCAGGTGATATCACGGCCGGCGCCAGCGCGGCGCTGACCACCCCCTTCCTCCGCGTCACCTCCCGCACCGGGCTGGTCGGCCTCGGCAATGACGGCCATGCGGTGGACGCGCTCGGCGGCAGCGGTGCGATGGGGGATTTCACCCTCGCCACCGGCACCGCGCTGCGGGTGGCGGCGCCCCTCGACGCCGGCGGCACGCTCCGGCTTTCCGCCGCCAGCCTCGCCTTGGACGCGGCGGTGACGGCCGGCGCGGCCTTTCTCACCGCCACGGCGGGGGACATCACCCAGACCCCGGAAGGCGGCATCGCCGCCGCCCGGCTGATCACCGCCGCGCCGATCGGCAATGTCGCGCTGGCCGTGGGCGATAATCGCATCCCACGCTTCGGCGGCGGTGCGGCCGGCGACTTCGCCCTCGCCACGGCCGGCGACGCGGCGCCGGATGCGGTGGCCGGGCTCGTCGCAGGGCGGCTTGCCCTGACCATCGCGGGAGGGCTGGTGCAGGCCAGTGGCGATGCTCCGGTGGTAGCGGACCGGCTTTCCGCCGCTGTCGGCGGGCGGATCGACTTGCGCGCGGCCGGCAATGCCATCGCCTCCCTCGGGACCATCACCGCGCCGGGCGGGCTCGCCCTGACCACCACCACCGGCCTGCTGCTCGCCCTGCCGCTGGAACTGGGGGAGGCATCGCTGACCGCCGCCGGCACCCTGGCGCAATTGCCCGGGGCGACGCTGAGTATTGCCCGGCTCCGCGCCGTCAGCACCGGCGGCGATGTGCTGCTGGAGGAAGGCTCCAACGCCCTGCCTCGCCTGCTCGGCGGCAGCGCCTCCGGGCAGTTCCGCCTGTCCACCGGCGGCGCCCTGTCCATCGAGGCGCCAGTTGCCGCGGGTGGGCTGCTGGCCCTGCAGGCTGCGGGGGACATCACGCAATCCGGCACCGGGGCGGGGCTTTCGGCGCCGCTGCTGCGGGTGGGCTCCCTCGGCGGCTCCGTCGCGCTGACCGGGGCGGGCAATGCCGTGCTGGCGCTGGAAACCGGCTTCGCGCTTGGGGAATTCGCCCTCGCGCAGGAAGGCGCGCTGCCGCTCGGCATCGCCGGGCTGCTCTCCGCCCCCGTGGTCTCGCTGCGGACGGAAAGCGGCGTGGTGGACCAGCCCGGTGGCACGCTGCGCGCCGGGCTGCTGCGGCTCGACACCACCGGGGATGTGCGGCTCGACGCGGCATCGGCGCATGTCGTCGAAGCCCTGGGCGGGCGGACGGGCGGGCTTGCGCTTGCCACCGACAGCGCGCTTGCGGTCACGGAGGGGCTGAATGCCGGCGGGCTGCTGGCGCTGGGGGCGGAGGCCATCGCCATCCAGGCCCCGCTGCTCGCCGCTGGCGCCACGCTGCTCGCCCGGGCGGGGGACATCACCCAGGCCGCGACGGGGGCGGGGATGCTGCTCGGCGCCGCCGGGCTTGCCGCCTCCGCCAGCGGCGCCATCACGCTGGAAGGTGCCGGCAATGGGTTGACGCGCCTGGCCGCCGCCAGCGCCGGAGGGCGGATCGGCATCGCCGATGCGGGGGTGCTGACGGTGGCTGGCGCCATCACAGGCCAGGACCTGGTGCTGCGCGCCGCTGTCACGCTGTCGCTGGATGGCGCGGCGCTGGTGGCGGGCCGCGCGGTGCTGCTCGGCGCGCCCGGCGGGCTCGGCACGGGGCTGACCAGCACCCTCACCGGGCGGGACCCGGCGCTGCTGCCGGTGATGATCGTCGATACGCGGCGGGGGGGCGCTCTGGTGGATATCCCGCCCTCCGTCGCGGCCGACCTGCCCGGCCTGCCGGCTTCCCTGCAACCGACGCAGCTCGCCAGCTTCGGTGTCGCGGCGGCCGCGGCGGCGGGCTCGGCGGTGTTCGACCTCGCGGTCGGTGCCTCCCCGGTTTTCCTGCTGCTCGATGCCGGCAGCGCGCTCGGCGTGCTGGAAGCCGGGCGGCTTGGCGTGCTGGCCAGTGGCGGGTCCGCCTTCATCCTCGGCGCGCTCGGCGGTGCCTCCGGCGCCACCGCGGCGCAAGCGGTGACGGTGGCGGAAGCGCGGGCCGGCTACCTGTTCAATGGCTGCGTCATGGGCCTCGCGACCTGCGCGCCAGTGGTCCAGGAAGCGCCGGGCCCGGCCGTGACGACAACGCCCGAGGTGGTGACCACGGTGGTGGGCGGCACCGCGGCCACACCCAGCGCCGCGCTGGTCTCTCCCGCCCCGGCCATGCTGGCCCCACTGCGCCTGCTCGCCGGAGACTTGCGGGTGGGCAATCCGGAGGCCCCGCAGGCCTGGTTGCCGCTGCTCACCCGCCGGCTGGAGGATGACGAAGCCACGCCGTAGCGGCCCTTCGATACCGCCCCTTCAGGCCGGCTCGGCAGACAAGGTCAGGATCAAGTCCGGGACGGCGGCGGCAATCGCTGCCGGGGGGGCGGTGTCCAGCGCCTCGCTGATCACGCATTCCTGGAAGAAGCGGCGCAGCCACCAGCCCGCCAGCGCCGGATGGTCGCTGCCGCCGAGGCCGGGCGCGGTCAGCAGCACCAACCGCCAGGGCAGCGGCGCGCCAGGATTGGACCATGCCTCCAGCCCCGGCCGCGGATCGCCGATCGGGGTGGGTTCGGTCTGGTCGAAGAAGATATCGGCCGTCAGCACCGGCTCCGTCTCCGTCACCGTCACGCCGAGGAAGGCGATATCCGCCCCGCCTGGCCCCCCCCCGCTTGGCGCATCCGAGACGTCCCGCCGCGGCAGCGTCTGCGCCTCGGCGCGGGCGAGCAACCCGGCGGCGCGGCGCAGCCCGTCGATCGCATGCGGGCGGCAGGCGGCGAGGATGTTGAGCAGCGTCTCGATCAGCGCAACGCCGCCTTCCACCGAAAGCCGCACGCCATCATGCCGCCAGAGCGTGTGGGCCTGCGGGAGGCGCCCGAAGGCATGGCGCAGCGGCACCCAGGCGTGGGCGAGGCCATCATCGGCCCCTGCCGCCGCCTCCATCGCCGCCAGGCCCGGCAGCGGCGTCTCGCCGAGGACGGAGACGCGGCGGGGGATGACGGCATGCAGCACCAGCAACTGTTCCCGCCCCGCCGCATCCACCAGCGCCTTGAGCGGCAGGAGCGCGGCCGGGAGAGCGGGCGCGGCAGGGGGCGCCGACTCGAGGTTGGCCGACTTGGGGCTTGCCGACTCGGGGCTGGCCGACTCGGGGCTGGCCGATTCCGGAGTGGGCGCGGCTGGCGGGGCCTCGGCTGGGACTATCGCCGGCACCACCACCGGCTGCGGTTCTGGCACTGAGGCGAGAGGGGGGGCGAGAGGAGCGGCCAAAGGGGTTGCCACGACGAGGCGTGGCACCGGGGGCGGCGCCGGCGTCCACCCTGGCGCCTTCGCCACCATCACCGGCACCACCGGCAAGGCCGGAACCCAGGCCGCCACCGGGGACACCACCGGGGACACCACTGGCATGGGGCGATACACCGCCGGCTCCGCCACTGGCGCAGGCTCGGGCGCCGCGGGCCAAGGCTGATACACCACCGGTTGCGGCACTGGCTCCGGCGCGGGCGTCGCAGGCCACGGCTGATACACCACCGGTTCCGGCACCGGCGCAGGCTCGGGCGCCGCAGGCCAAGGCTGATACACTGCCGGTTCCGGCACTGGCTCCGGCGCAGGCGTCCCAGGCCACGGCTGATACACCACCGGTTCCGGCACTGGCTCCGGCGCAGGCGTCGCAGGCCACGGCTGATACACCAACGGTTCCGGCACCGGCGCAGGCTCGGGCGCCGCGGGCCAAGGCTGATACACCACCGGTTCCGCCACCGGCGCAGGCTCGGGCGCCGCGGGCCACGGCTCATACACCAGCGGTTCCGGCGCCGGCGCAGGCTCGGGCGCCGTGGGCAGGGCGCCGGCCCAGGCCGGGGGGGCGGGATCCGGCAAGGCTGTCGCCCAATCCGGCGCGGACAGGACCGGCGGCGCCGATTGCTCCACCGGCCAAGCCGCCGCCGGCGCTTCAGGCGTGGGGGCGAGCGCGGGCTCAGGAAAGGCCTCTGGCGGTGCGGCGAGCACGGTGGCCATCGCCGCGGGGACGAAGCGCACCGTCGCATCGGGATCCGGCATCCCCGATTCGGGCCATGCGGCCTGTCTCCGGAGTGGCTCATTCACCGGGGGCGCGGCCGTCAGGGGGGCATGGCGCAGGGTGGCGGGGATGATCCGCACTGTCGCGTCGGCCTCCGCGCCGCCTGCAGACGGCGGCGCAGGTGGTGCGCGCAGGGCGGAGGGGGCGGGGCGCGGTGGAGTCGCCCGCCGAGGCACACCAGGTGGCGGCGGCACGGGTGGCAGCGGCTGCCGCGCCCCCGGCTGGGGCCCGGGGGGAGGCGTGGGGGGAGGCGTGGGGGCGGGCGCAGGCGTCAGGCTCGGGGCAGGCGTCAGGCGCGGCGTGGGCGCAGCAACAGGCGCGTCTCCGGGCACAGGCGCGCCACCTCCCGGAGGGGGGGCCAACAACGTCGTCGGCTCCCACCCCGCCGCGGCTTCCAGTACTTCTCGCATGCGCCGCGTCATCGCCAGGGTGGTCCCGGCCTGGCGGCCCGGCAGTATGGCGCGCACCCGCACGCGGCCTTCCAGGAAATCCTCCGGCGTCAGTGGCGACGGTGAGACCAGCCGGAAGCCGGGGTTGCCATCGTCACGCGGCGCATCGGTGGTGGCCTCCGCCAGCACCTCCACCCCGCGCATCAGGCGAATCGTCGGCCGCGCCTCGCGGTCCTGCGGATCGGCGGCCCAGCCGACCACCATTGCCCCGTCGCGCAGCGCATCGAGGAAGCCGATCAGGCCCCTTGGTGCGGGAGGAGGGGATGATTGCGACACGCCGGCGCCTCAGAGCCCCCGGCCGCGCACCGGCTCCACCCCGCCACCGCGGGAGACGCCGCGCGCCCGCAGGCAGTCGCTGAAGGCGCGGCTTTCGGCCTGCGCCCGTTCCTGTTCCAGCCGATAGACGTTGTTGGCGTTGGCGACATTGAGCTGCCGATCCATCGCCATCGCCCCCGGCGCGGCACGGGCTTCCGCCCGGCAGGCCGCGGCGACGGGATCCGCGTTTGGCGCAGGCGTTCCGCCACAGGCGGCCAGCACCAGCACCAGCGGCAAGGCCGCGACAGGGATCTTCATGCGCCGTGCTCCAGCCAATCCTCGATCAGGCGACGGGCGATCGAATCGATGCGGGGGAGCGAAAAGCCATGCGCCGCGGCGTTGCGCAGCTGGTCCCGGCTGAACCACCGCGCATCCTTCAGCTCCTCCGTGTCGATGGTGATCGCCTCGGAAAGCCCCTCCGCATGGAAGCCCAGCATGATGGACGCCGGAAACGGCCAGGGCTGGGAGGAATGGTAGGACACATGCCCGACATGCACCCCCGTCTCCTCCAGAACCTCGCGGCGCACAGCTTCCTCCAGGCTCTCGCCGGGCTCCACGAAGCCGGCCAGCGTCGAGTACATCGCCGTATTGGGGAAGCGGTGAGAATGGCCGAGCAGGGCATGGTCGCCACGCACCACCAGCATGATGACGGCGGGGTCCGTGCGCGGGAAATGCTGGGCGTTGCAGGCGGTGCAGACCATCACATGCCCGGCGCTGCGCGGCGCGCATTCCGCCCCGCAGACACCACAGAACCGGTGCTTCGTGCGCCAGAACATCAGCCCGCGCGCATGGGCGAGCACGCTGGCCTCGCCGGCCGGCAGCAGCCCCGCGACCTGGCGGAGATCGGTGAAGGTCGCCGTGCCTTCCGGCAGCAGCGGCAGCGGGTCCTCGGCGGCGGAACAATCGACGGTGAAGACCGGCCGGCCTTCCCAGAAGCCGAGGAAGGCCCAGGGGCCGCCGGCCATGCGGAAACGCTCCGCCGCGGCGCCGGTCAGCAGCACCGCTTCCGGGGTGCCGGCCTCCACGCCCTTCATCAGGCTGCGGCTGCGCCAGACCGGGGTGAACAGGGTTTCGGGGTCATGCAGCGCCTGCGCGATCCAGTCGGCATCGTCTCGACGATGACCGGCGCGATCGAGGGGGCTGCCTGTATAGGCATTGGTGCGGCTTGCGGGGACGGAGAGCATCGTCCGGAACCTGCCACGCGGCCCGCCCGGGGTCCAGGGCGCACCCTGTGACGGTCCCTGTCAGACTGCGCCTCGCCTCGCCACGACCCGCGCCTCCAGCCGTCCGAGCTCCTCGATCCCCGTCACCCCGTTCAGTTCCTCGAAGGAAGCCAGCAGGTCCGGCCGGTCCACCGGCGCCCGCTGGCCCAGCGACTCGCGAAACACGCCCATCGCGTTCTGCATTCCCCGCAGCGCGGCCGCCGCCAGCAGCCGCGGGTACAGCACCGCCGCCACGCCGAGGTCCTGCAATTGCAGCGCGGACAGCAGCGGAGTCGTCGATCGCGTGCGGATGCCGAAGCCCATGTTCACCGCCAGCGGCTTGGAGACGGATTTCGCCACCGCCGCGATCTGGTCCACCGTCAGCAGCGCATCGGCGAACAGCAGGTCCGCCCCCGCATCCGCATACATGTTCAGCCGGCGGATCGCCTCATCCAGCCCATGCGTCGCCAGCGAATCGGTCCGCGCCATGATGACGAAATCCGCATCCTCCCGCGCCGCGGCGGCGGCGGCGATCTTCTCCGTCCCCTCCTCCGCCGAGATCACGGACTTGCCCTTGAGGTGCCCGCACCGCTTCGGCCATTGCTGGTCCTCGATCATCAGGCCGGAAACCCCCGCCCGTTCGAAGGCTTTCACCGTGAAGTGCACATTCACGGCGTTGCCATAGCCGGTATCGGCATCCGCCATCACCGGCAGGTCGGTGCAGCCGACGATGGCGCGGCAGACGCGGAGGTTCTCCTCCATCCCCATGATGCCGTAATCGGCCCAGCCGAGGCTCGCCTCGCTGACGCTGCCACCGCTGACGAAGCCCATCTCGAAGCCGGCGGCCTGCACCATGCGGGTGCTGTAGCCGTCATAGATGCCGGGCATCACCACGATCTCCGGCGCCTGGATCAGGGCGCGGAGCCGACGTGACTTGTCACTCATCGGTATCGGCCTTCTGCCTGCGGCGCGGCTTCGGCGCGCGGATGAAAACCTGCCCGTCCTGCACCGCGACCGGCAGCGTCAGCAGCCGGGTCGGGTGTTCCTGGTACAGTTGCTCGCCCGTCACCAGGTCGTATTCGTAGCCGTGCCAGGGGCAGACCAGCACCTCCCCCGCCCGGCCGAAAACCAGTTCCCCCGGCGCGGAGGGAAGGGAGGTGCCGCAGATCTGGCCGCGGCAGATCTCGGCGCCCTTGTGCGGGCAGTGGTCCCGTACCGCGCGCAGCGCGCCATCCGGCAGCCGCGTCACGCCGACGCGCCGGCCATGCACATCCACCATGAGGAAGCGGCCCGCCGGCACATCCGCCAGCGCGCCGACGGCGATCAGTTCTTCCGCCATCGCCGTCACAGCCGCAGCATCCGCTGGGCATTGTCATGGAACACCTTGCGGCGGTCCGCCTCCGGCAGCGACCGCAGGGTCTGGCCCGGCATGTCGTTGTCCCAGTGCGGGTAGTCCGTGCTGAAACACAGCATGTCCGTCCCCAGCATCTCGATCATGCGATCGAGGTGCTTCGGGTCCACGGGCTCGTCGATCGGCTGGGTGGCGAAGGCCATGCGCTCGCGGACGTATTCGCTCGGCGGCTTGCGCACCCACGGCACCTCATGACGCAATTCCCGCCAGGCGCGATCCATCCGCCACATCAGCGGCACGGCCCAGGAGAAGCCGTATTCCACGAACAGGAACTTCAGCTTTGGGAACTTCTCCAGCGTACCGCTGAAGATGATGCTGTTGAGGCCGCTCTCGGCGGGCTGGCCGATGGTGACGTAGCGCTCGACATAGGTGTCGGGCTGGCCGCCGGCGGAATTCGGCGCGCCGTAGTAGACACTGTCCGGCCCCGTGACGTGCAGCAGGATGGGCAGGCCCATCTCCTCCGCCGCCCGATAGATCGGCCACCAGTAGCGATTGCCGAGCAGGATGTTGAGCGACGGCATCGCCACCGCGGCGATGCCGGGGTTGGCGCCAATGCGCCGGATTTCCGCCGCGCCCGCTTCCGGGTCCTGGGAGGCGACGGACATCGCGTAGCGCAGCCGGCCATCCTTCGGCAGCCATTCCTGCAGGAAATACTCGTTGAAGGCGGTGGCCAGCACGATGCTCTCATCCGTACTGCCAAGCGCGGTGCAGATCGAGCCGATCTGGAGGTTATTCAGCACCGCAATGTCGATGCCGTGCCGGTCCAGCAGATGCGCGCACAGGAAGGCGGCATCGCTGCCCGCGGGGCCATTGGCGGGCGTGCGCGCATCGTCGCGCCCCACCGTGCCGTTCGGGTGGAAGAAGCGGAGCGACCGCGATTCCGCGCCGACCGTCGCGCGCTTGCGGAGAAAGCGCTGCTTCCAGGCCTCCGTCATGTAGGGGAAGACGCTCTTGATGCCCTCGGGCACATACGGATGAACGTCGCAATCGATGATCGGATGCGGCTTCGCGGCGGCTGACATGCGGGCTTTATCCTTATTCCGGCTGGATGCCGGCGCGCGCGACGACATCCTTCCAGAGCTCGATCTCGCTGCGGAAGAAGCGGCGGAACTCCTCCGGCTCATAGGTCACGATCTGGAAGCCGAGCCGCCCGGCCCAGGCCTGCATGTCCGGCGTGGCCAGGATCTCCCGGATCGACTGGTTCCAGCGCAGCACGATCGGCGCGGGCGTCTGCGCCGGCAGGAAGAAGCCGTGCCAGGCGCTCATGACATAGCTCGGCACGCCGCCTTCCCGCACCGTCGGCATCTCCGCCCAGGACGGCCAGCGCGCCGCCGTGGTGACGGCCAGCGTGCGGATGCGCCCACCATCGGCCAGCGGCCGCGTGGTGGCCAGCGGGTCCACCATGAACTGGATCTCGTCATTCGTCAGCGCGATCAGCGCCGGGCCGCTGCCGCGATAGGGCACATGCGTCATCTGGATCCCGGCCTGGGAGGCGAAAAGCTCCGTCGCCAGATGCGTCACGCTGCCATGGCCGGGGGAGCCATAATTCACCTTGCCCGGATTGGCCCGCGCATAGGCGATCAGCTCCGGGATGCTGCGCGCCGGGAAGGCGTTGCTCACGCTGATGGCAAGCGCCGATTCCGACAGCCGCGTGATCGGCGCCAGGTCGCGCATCACGTCATAGCTGGGATTCTTGCGGACATAGGGCTCGAAGGCGATGCCCGAGCTGTGGAACAGCGCGGTGTAGCCATCGGGCGCGGCGCGAACGACGGTATCGATGGCGACGACGCCGCCCCCTCCCGTGCGATTATCCACCAACACCTGCGTGCCCCAATACTCCCCGAGCCGCGCCGCCACGGTCCGTGCCATGACATCGGCATTGCCGCCGGCGGCGAAGGGCACGATCAGCCGCAAGGGCCGCTCCGGGAACCGTGGCTGCGCGTCTGCCGGTTTCACGATGCCGGCGCCGGCCAAACCAAGCCCCGCCGCGACGCCCGCCAGGCCACGCCTGTCGATCCGCATTGCCGCTTCCCTCCGATTGCGCCGATGGCCTTCCGCCGCCGGTCCTGCCGCGCTTTGCGCGTGCTTCCGAAACGCTGCGCGGGCTACCCATGGGTGTCAAGTTCTACCAGATTGACCCTTCTCGGCTGCAGCCCTTGCCCCGGGACCGCCGAGGCCCGATATTCCGCCTCGGAAGGTCGGCGACGGACGTGCTCCTCGCCAACCCGGTCAGGTCCGGAAGGAAGCAGCCGTAACGAGTTCTTGCGCGGGTCGCCCGCCGGCCTTCCACCCTGAATTCCTGGCCCCGCCTCCGGGCCCCCGCCAATCCCGGACAGCAGACACCCATGGCCAGCGACATCTTCGGCAACCCGCTTCCGCCCGATGAGCCCGGGGATGAGGCCCTGCCGCCGCCCCCGCCGCAGGATGGACCGGGCCTGTTCGGCGATGTCGCCGCCCCCGAGATCCTCGCCCCCGAAATCCTCACCCACGAACCGAAGCCGCTGGACGCCCCGGCGCTTGCGCCAACGCCTGCGGCGCCCCTCGCTGCCACGCCCTATCGCGTGCTTGCCCGCAAATACCGCCCGCAGAGCTTTGCCGACCTGATCGGCCAGGAAGCGCTGGTCACCACGCTTCGCAACGCCTTCGCGCAGGGGCGCGTCCACCACGCCTTCATGCTCACCGGCGTCCGCGGCGTCGGCAAGACCACCACCGCGCGCATCATCGCCCGCGCGCTGAACTGCGTGGGCGAGGACGGCCAGGGCGGGCCGACCCCGGACCCCTGCGGCGTTTGTCCCGAGTGCCGCGCCATCCTGGCGGACCGGCATCCGGACGTGCAGGAACTGGACGCCGCCAGCAACAACGGCATCGACGATGTCCGGGAATTACGCGAACGCCTGCGCTTCCGCCCCGCCCAGGGCCGCTTCAAGATCATCATCCTGGACGAGGTGCACATGCTGTCCACCGCGGCCTTCAACGCCCTGTTGAAGACGCTGGAGGAACCGCCGCCGGACGTGAAGTTCATGCTGGCGACGACGGAATTGCGGAAGGTGCCGACCACCATCCTCTCTCGCTGCCAGACCTTTCACCTGAAGCGCGTCCCGCAGGTGACACTGCGCGCGCATTTCGAGCATATCTGCCGGGCGGAGGATGTGGCGGCGGAAGAAGAAGCGCTCGCCATGGTCGCGCGCGCCGCGGATGGCTCGGTGCGCGATGGGTTGTCGATCCTCGACCAGGCCATGGCCATGGCCGGAGGCGGCGCGGTGACGGCCGAGGCGGTGACGGACATGCTGGGCCTCACCGAACGCGGCCTCGCGGTATCGCTGATGGAAGCGCTGATGGCCGGCGATACCGCCGGCGCTCTTGCGCTGTCGGAAGCCGCGCATGCCCGCGGCACTGATCCCGCCGTGATGCTGTCGGACTTGATGGAGCTGGTCCATCTGCTGAGCCGGATGAAATCCGTCCCCGCTTTGCGGCGGGACCCGGCGCTGCCGGAGGCCGAGCGCGTGCGCGGCGCGCAACTGGCCGACAAGCTCTCCATCCCGGTCCTCGCCCGCGCCTGGCAGATGCTGTTGAAGGGGTTGCAGGAGGTCGCGCAGGATGGCGTGGACCGGCACGCGGCGGCGGAGATGGTGCTGATCCGCATCGCCCATGTCGCCGAACTGCCGACCCCGGGCGAGCTGGTGCGGCGCCTGACCGAATCGGGCGCCAGCCCCGCGCCGAACCCCGCCCCGCAAGGCCCGCCCGGCGGTGGCCTGCGGGCCATCGCGGGGGGTGGGGCCAGTGCCACCGCCGTCGCCGTTGCGCCGCCCTGGGAGGCGCCGGCCCCCGCGCCCGCCCCCACCCTGCCGCAGCCCACCAGCTATCGGGAAATCGTCGCACTGGTCTCCGGCAAGGTGCCGATGCTGCACGCCCATCTCCTGCACAGCGTGCACCCCGTGAAGGTGTCGCCCGGCCGCATCGAATTCCGCCCCAAGCCCGACGCGCCCCGCGACCTCGCCCAGCAGCTGACGAAATTCCTGCTGGAGACGACGGGCACGCGCTGGACCGTGGCGCTGACCAATGCGGACGGTGAGCCGACGCTGGCCGAACAGGGCCGCAGCGCGGAGCAGGACCGGCGCGCTCTGGCGCAGACCCACCCCCTCGTGCAGGCGGTGCTGGAAGCCTTTCCCGGCGCGGTGATCGAGGTGGTGCGCGATGCCGCCCTCGATGCCTATGGCCTGCCGCCACCCGTGCTGTTCGACGATACCGATGGGCGCGATTTCGCACCCCCGGATGCCGAGCCCGTCGGGCTCGATGACGATATCCCGCAGGAGGATTGAGCAAACCCATGAAGAACCTCGGCAATATGCTGAAGCAGGCGCAGCAGATGCAGACGCGCATGCAGGAAATGCAGGCGAAGCTGGAGGCCACGGAAGTCGAGGGCGCATCCGGCGGCGGCATGGTGAAGATCACGCTGTCCGGCAAGGGCGACATGCGCCGCGTCACCATCGACCAATCCATCATGGATGATCGCGAAGTGCTGGAGGACCTGCTGGTCGCAGCCCATGCCGATGCGCGCCAGAAGGTCGAGACGATGATGGCGTCCGAGATGCAGAAGGCGACGGCGGGGATGAATATCCCCGGCGGTCTCGGCGGTCTCGGCGGTCTCGGCGGCCTCAAGCTGCCGTTCTGAACCCCTGGGGGCTGAACCCATGCGGGGCAACGCCGATCCCATCGAGCACCTGATCGCGTTGCTCTCCCGCATCCCTGGCCTCGGCCGGCGCAGCGCGCGCCGCGCCGCGCTCCGGATGCTGATGAAGCCGCAGGAGACGATGCTGCCGCTGGCCGAGGCGCTGGCGGCCGCGGCGGAGGCGGTCCGCCCCTGCGCCCATTGCGGCAACCTCGACGCGCAATCGCCCTGCGGCATCTGCACCGACCACCGGCGGGACAGCCACCTGATCTGCGTCGTCGAAGGGGTCGCCGATCTCTGGGCGTTGGAACGCGCGCATGCCCATCAGGGGCTGTATCATGTCCTTGGCGGCACGCTGTCGCCGCTCGCCGGCATCGGCCCGGACCAGCTTTCCATCCAGCCCCTGCTCGCCCGCGTGGCGGCGGAAGGGGTGGAGGAAGTCATCATCGCGCTACCTGCGACGGTCGATGGCAGCGCCACCGCGCATTACCTGGCGGACCGGCTGAAGCCCTGCGGCGTGGCGATCACCCGCCTCGCACAGGGCGTGCCGATGGGCGGCGCGCTGGACGTGCTGGATGAGGGGACCCTGGCCGCGGCCCTGCGGGCGAGGCGGCCGGCGTAGGACCCCTCCCTCGCCCAGCACAAGCCCTCGCCGCAGAGGTGTAGGGGCGAAGGTGGCGCCCCCACCGCCATCATCCCGCCACGCCTGACACGGCTTTGCCGCAACCGCCGCGAAATCACCCCGGCGAGGCCCAACGCCCGACATCCGGCATCGCCATCCTTCGTCCTGCGCCAGACACCGCGGCGCGAACCAAGGATGGACCCGATGCGTTCCCTCTCCCGCCTGCCCCTCGCCGCCACGCTGCTCCTGATCGGCGCGGCCCCGGCCTTCGCTCAGACCGCGACCCCCGCCACCCCGGCGCGCCCCGCCGTCACCGCGCCGGTCCAGGCGCAGGCCCCCGCCAACGTCCCGGCGCAGCGCCCCGCGCACGCCCCGGCCCAGCGCCCCGCGACGGTCGCTACCCCGGCCAACCCCGGCGGCGCCACCCAGGTGACGGCGCCGACCCCGCGCCCGACCCAGGCCGTGCCGAGCCAGGCCGCACCGATCCATGCCGCCCGGCCGGCGACGCCCGCCACCCCGGCGCCCCGCGCCACGAACTGACGACAACCCACTGCGCCAAAACGGGACGCCCATAGCGGGGCGTCCCGCCCTCCCTCTCTCCCTCCCCACACTCGGCCGCAGCCCCACTCCCCCGGGGCGGCGGCCGCTTTCTTGCGTGCGCCGCGTTACGAACAATCAAGCCGCCACCTCGCCGGTTGACGCATATCAAGGCCCATGGCCCATTCCCCCCGTAGCAAACTGCCGGAAGGCAGGAACGAAGTTTGGGGACGCGCATGTCTGACGCATTGATCGCCGTGAAGCCGGAAATCGCCGCCAAGGCGCATATCGACGCCGCCCGTTACACGGCGATGTATGACGCCGCGGACAAGGACCCGAACGGGTTCTGGGCCCAGGAAGCGCAGCGCATCGCCTGGATGAAGGCGCCGACGATCATCAAGAACACGGATTTCACCGGCGCCGTCTCCATCAAGTGGTTCGAGGATGGGGTGCTCAATGCCTCCGTCTCCTGCCTCGATCGCCACCTCGCCACCCGGGGCGACCAGGTCGCCATCATCTGGGAAGGCGATGACCCCACCACCGACAGCAAGGTCACCTACCGCGAACTCCACGCCCGCGTCTGCCAGCTCACCAACGCGCTGCGCAGCCTCGGCGTGAAGAAGGGCGACCGCATCTGCATCTACCTGCCGATGATCGTCGAAGCCGCCGTCGCCATGCTCGCCTGTGCCCGGGTCGGCGCCATCCATTCCATCGTCTTCGGCGGCTTCTCGCCGGACAGCCTGTCGTCCCGCATCCAGGACAGCGAATGCTCGATCCTCATCACCGCCGATGAGGGCCGCCGCGGTGGCCGCAAGGTGGCGTTGAAGACCAATGCGGATGAGGCGCTGAAGAACTGCCCCTCCATCCGCCATGTCATCGTCGCGAAGAACACCGGCGGCGCCGTGCCGATGCAGGAAGGCCGCGACATCTACTGGAGCGCGCTCTGCGACGCCCAGCCGAAGACCGCCGAGCCCGAGCCGATGGGGGCGGAGGACCCGCTGTTCATTCTCTACACCAGCGGTTCCACCGGCAAGCCGAAGGGCGTGCTGCACACCACCGGCGGCTACATGGTGTGGGCATCCTTCACCCATCAGAACGTCTTCGACTACAAGGATGGGGAAGTCTATTGGTGCACGGCCGATGTCGGCTGGGTCACCGGCCACACCTACATCGTCTATGGCCCGCTCGCGAACGGCGCGACGACGCTGATGTTCGAGGGCGTGCCGAACTACCCCACCGTCTCCCGCTTCTGGGAAGTGGTGGACAAGCACCAGGTCAACATCTTCTACACCGCCCCCACCGCCATCCGCGCCCTGATGCG
>CANJXD010000065.1 GCA_947478535.1 Acetobacteraceae bacterium | reverse complement strand
GGCAACGACACGATCGCGGGTGGCGTCGAGGCTGACCTGATGCTCGGTGGCGAGGGGAACGACCAGCTCCTCGGAGACGAGGGCAATGACCGGGGCTATGGCGGCGATGGCGACGACACCGCGCTGGGTGGCTCCGGCGACGACTTGCTCTACGGCGAGGCGTCGGCCGACCAATTGTGGGGCGGAGATGATTCCGATACGCTGATGGGTGGCGAGGGCGCTGACGCTCTTTGGGGTGAGGCGGGGAATGACCGCCTCTCAGGCGATGCGGGCGCCGACACCCTCTCGGGCGGCCTCGGCAACGACACGATCGTCGGCGGCCTCGATGCTGACCTGTTCGTCTTCGGCGCGGGCGGCGGCAGGGATTCGATTTCGGACTTCATATCGGGGGAGGACCGTCTCAGACTCAACGGCTGGTCCTACCTGGACGTGGCTACACTGCTTGATAACAGCGTGCAGTCGGGCCTTAACACGATCCTCTACGGCGGGGGTGGGGAGAGCGTGACCCTGAACGGCATTCTAAAGACATCGCTGGGGGCAGGTGACTTTGAGATCTTCTGAAGGTTGGCGGAATCGTAGGCGCGCATGCGAGTATGCTGGGATCGCCCGAAGCAAAGGTCGTCCCCGGCGGCGCCAGCACCGCCTACGGCTCCTTCCTCTTCACCTCCGAGATCGACATCACCATCAGCATTTGCCGGACGCCGAGCCAAAGCGACCACGATGCGCTGGAAACCGCCTCGGCACCACAGGAGCGGGGTCGCAGCGAAAACCCGGGTCGCCAGCGACGCTGAAGCGACCCTCTCTCGCCACCGACGGTGCGGCCGGCGTGGCGATGCTGGAGAGGGCAGCGATCAGCCTCCGGCTCATTGCGGCGCCTCGCTCCCCGATCCGCAAAGCTGCGTGCGGCCGGCGTCACGGGGTCCTGCAACAGGAAGCTGGGGAACTGCTCACCAAAGAGGGGGCGCTGCAGGCTCGCCATCGGCATTGTGGATCGCCCGTGACGGTCACTGAGGCCCCTCCTCCACGGCCTGCGTGAGAAGATGGCCGTGACCGCCGCCAGGTCTCCAGCCACGCCGCAGGTGCCTTCCCGGCGAAGGGCTTGAACTGGCCAGTGCTCCCCGCCGAAGGACCGGGAGCGTCCCGTCGACGGCACCCGAGGCTGCCCATACGCCAGCGTCTGTGTAAGTCGTCTGTGTAAGTCGTCTGCGTACGGCATCTGTGTAAGGCATCTGCGTAAGGTGTCTGTGTAAGGCGTCTGCGTCAGACGATCTCACCCCTCCCCTGGCACAACAGCGCCGACCAGCATCTGCGCGGTCCGAGCGGCCCAACGCCGTAGAGCCTGCAAGCCGGCAGTCACCATGCCGGGCACCTGCGGACCTAGCATCCGCCGCTGACCACAACGGTGCCGTGGTGAGCCAGATGGGTTCGCTCCCTGCCGGACGGGGAAATCGCTGGCAGTGGGACGTGCGCGATGGCAGGGGCGCCTCCTGGCGCAGCGCCGCGACGGGCGCGGGTGGCGCCTCGGCGATAAGATTGCCGACCCGATGTCTCCTCGACGGAGCCAGGGACACGGCCTCGCCGAACGCCGGCGCGCTAGCCAGAGGAGGCCCGCTAGGGCGCTGAAACACGGCAACCAGAATTCGCCGCGCGTTTGGTGCGCGGGCGTGGCCCTCTACCTATAGACAGAATCCAACGCTCAGTTCGCTGTCGATGAGGCGGCACAGGTGTTTTTGAGAGGATTCATCATGCGCGACTCCCTGCCCCCCGTGCCGCCCCGCCTCCACGAGCATGTCCGGCAAGCGGCTGACGTCGCCATCACTCCAGGCGATCTTGGTCTCCTGCAGCTCCGCGTAGGCTTTCATCAGCATCTTGGCGAGGACGGCACGATCACGGGGCGGGACTTCGGTGGCGTCATCGCCTGTCAGGAGTTCGGCGGCGGTCGACTGCATCGGCATGTAGTCGTGCCGCCTGTAGCGCTCCTGGACGCGCTCCAGCGACAGGGCGGCGTCACGACCGAACAGTTCCCGGTTTTCCGTCCTCGCTTCGTCCCTCGGCATCGAGGGGTCCTGGATCGCGCGGCTGAAATGTCCCTCGTCGAGCAGATCCCACTCGCGGGCGACTTCCTTCTTCAGCCAGGCGACGGCCAGTGCCTTGAGCTCGGCGGCGGACCTGGCTTCTCGTTCGCGCATCAGGTCCCAGAGCCGTCGCAGCCGAAGCGCGATCCGGGAGGCGATGATGCGGGCGTGGATGCCGTCGGTCGTGCCAAGTGCGCGGACAAGCTCATGGCACCCCAGGTGGGAGGAGAGGTCGCGCGGCACGCGGAACCGGAGGGAATACCGTCCGTCCCGGACCAGGGTGTAGCTGGGGCAAAGATGACCCATGTGGTGCAGCCTGTGTTACGGGCGCGGCCTGCATGAGCCTATGTCACTGAAATTTATGAAGCGGTGGTGGAGGTGAGCGGGATCGAACCGCTGACCTCGTCATTGCGAACGACGCGCTCTACCAACTGAGCTACACCCCCGCACCGCAGGGCACGGCTTATGGTTGGACGATTGCCGGGTGTCAAGCGGGGGCCTGTGCCTTGTTCCGTAACCCCTGCGCCACTAGGTTCCGCCCGTCACGCCGGGGATCCGCTGCATGTTGCTCGATGCTGTCTTCTTCCTCCTTCGGGCGGCGCTCGACCTTTTCTGGTGGGCGGTAATGCTGGCTGCCATCGTGCAGACGCTGATGGCATTCAACGTGCTTGATGGCCGCAACAAGGTGGTCTGGACCATCGCGGACTTCCTCTACCGCGTCACCGAGCCGGCGCTGCGGCCGCTGAGGAACCGCCTGCCGAACCTTGGCGGGGTCGATCTTTCGCCCCTGGTCGTGCTGCTCTTGATCACGGCGGTGCAGATCGCGCTCGGCGCGGTGCAGCGCTACATGCTGCTCGGCGGTCTCTACTTCTGAACCCTCCCTGGCGCCTCAGGGGTGATGGCCTGGACCTGTCCGTGAAGGTCCAGCCCCGCGCCCGGCGCCCTGGTATTGGCGGCCTTTCCGCCGATGGCGCTGCGCTGAAGCTGGCGGTGGCGGAAGTGGCGGAAGATGGCCGTGCCAATCGCGCCGTCTGCCAGGCGGTGGCGAAGGCGCTTGGTATCGCTCCCTCCTCGGTCGATCTGGCGCTGGGCGGCGCTTCGCGCCAAAAGGTGCTCCGCATCGCCGGGGACCCGGCGCAGCTGGTCCCGAAACTGGAAAAGCTCATCGCATGACGGCCCGGATCATCGACGGCAAGGCGGTCGCCGCCGCGCTCCGCCAGCGCATCGCGGCCCGCGTTGCCACCCTGTCCTATCGCCCCGGCCTGCGGGTGGTGCGGGTGGGGGATGACCCGGCCTCCGGCGTCTATGTCCGCAACAAGGACAAGGCCGCTAAGGAGGTGGGCTTCGACAGCGCCACCATCGCGCTGCCCGCCAGCACAACGGAAGCCGAGCTATTGGCCGTCGTCGCGGCCCTGAACGCGGACCCCGTCGTGGATGGCATCCTGGTGCAACTGCCGCTGCCGCCGCAGATCCGCGCGGAGATCGTGATTTTGGCCGTTGCGCCGGAGAAGGATGCGGATGGGTTCCACCCGCTCAATGCCGGGCGGCTCGCCTCCGGCCAGCCGGGGCTGGTGCCCTGCACGCCGAAGGGGGTGATGCACCTGCTCGCGGCGTCGGGCGCCGCCTTGCCGGGCGCGCGGGCGGTGGTGCTTGGGCGCAGCAACATTGTCGGGCGGCCGATGGCGCAGCTGCTGCTGGCCGCGGACTGCACGGTGACGATCGTGCATTCGCGCACCCGGGACCTGCCGGCCGAATGCCGCCGGGCGGAAATCCTGGTCGCAGCGGTCGGGCGGCCCGAAATGGTGCGCGGCGACTGGATTGCCGAAGGCGCTACGGTGATCGATGTCGGCATCAACCGGCTGGCCGATGGGCGCCTGGTCGGCGATGTCGCCTTCGCGGAGGTCGCGGGCCGTGCCGAGGCCATCACCCCCGTCCCCGGTGGGGTCGGCCCGATGACCATTGCCTGCCTGCTGGAGAACACGCTGGACGCCGCCATCACCCGCCGGCGTTGACCATGGGACGCGGGGGGCTGCTGATCGGGGCGGCCTTCATCGCCCTCTGGGCGTCCGCCTTTACGGTGGCGGGGATCGTGGTGCGGGAATGGCCACCGCTCTGGTCACTCGCCATCCGCTTTTCCCTGACGGCGCCGCTGCTGCTGGGCCTCGCCCTGGCACTCCGCGCCCCGGCGCCGGCAGCGAGGGATGCGCTGCGGGTCGCGGCGCTGGGCATCTTCGGGATGGGTGGGTACCTGGCACTCGCCTGGCTCGCCATGGCGCGCATCCCATCCGGCCTCGTGGCGCTGCTCTGCGCCACCACGCCACTAATCGTCGCGGCAGGGGAAAGCCTGGTGCTGCGCCGCCCCCTGCCGCGCCAGGCCTGGGCAGGGCTCGCACTCGGCTGGTCCGGTGTCGCGCTGCTCGGCCTGCTGCGGGCGCTGGATGGGCTGGACCGGGCGGAGGCCTCGGGTTTCCTGTTCGCCATCCTGGCGGCGGCGGCGCAGGCGGTGGGGCTGCTGATCTACGCCCCCGCCAAGGCGCGGGTGAACCTGTGGGCCGCGAGCCTCGGCCAGACCACGGTTTCCGCCCTGCTCTGCCTGGCGCTGGCCGTGACGCTGGAAGGCGGCCCGCCGGGCCTTCCTGGTACCACCACCCTGGCAGCGCTGCTGTGGTCCATGCTGGCCGTCGGCATCGGGGCCTACGCGCTGTATTTCATCATGCTGCGGCGCGTGCCGACCTCCACCGCCTCCGCCCTGCAATTGCTGGCGCCGCCGCTGGCCGCCGTGTTCGGATGGGCGCTGCTGGGGGAACGCCTGTTCCTGAGCGATATCATGGGCGGGGTGCTGACGTTGACGGGCCTCGCGCTGGTGGTGCGGGCACGATCAGCGGGATGACGGGGCGGGATCAAGCGCGCGGGGGTGGCATGCGGAATTCGCAATGGAATGGGGTGACCGGCTTCCGGCAGTCTTCACGCATGATCATGCGACGACGAGCTCCGCGCTTCTGACCTGTGCCCGGCCTCACGGCCGGGCTGCCGCCTCGCGCCGATCACGCCCCCGCCTCGCAGGATTCCCCCGATGTACACGCCCCCCGCCTTCCGGCAGGACGATCCGGATTGGATCTTCCGCTTCGTCGAGCAGAATGATTTCGGCCTGCTGATTTCCGGCGACCCGGTCACCGTCAGCCACCTGCCCTTCCATCTGCTGCCGCCCGAAGGGGATCAACCCGCCCGGCTGCTCTGCCACCTCGCGCGTGCCAATCCGCAATGGAAGGCCTTCGCAGGGGCGGGCGCCGAAGCTGTCGCGGTGTTCCGCGGGCCGCACGCCTATGTCTCCTCCGCCTGGTACGGCGTGCATCCCAGCGTGCCGACCTGGAACTACGACACCGTCCAGGCCCGCGGCCACGCGACGCTGATCGAGGACACGGACGCGATCGCGGTGCAGATGCGGGCGCTCGCCGCGCGCTACGAACCCACGCCGGGCTTCGACATGGACGCCCAGCCCGCGAAATACATGGACGGCATGTTCCGCGCCCTGGTCGGCCTTTCCATCACCGTCACGGAATGGACAGGCAAGCGCAAGCAGAGCCAGAATCGCTCCCTGGCCGACCGGGCCGCCGTGGCCGCGGCGCTCGACGCAAGGGGCGAACACGCGGCCGCGGCGGCACTCCGCGATGCAAATGGCATGGGGCGAGAGGCGAACGGGATTGGCTGACGACACGCCCGATATCGAGACCACCGGCACCCGGCTGGTCTATGAAAACCGCTGGATGCGGGTGCGGGAGGATGCGGTGCGGCGGCGCGATGGCTCCGCCGGCATCTATGGCGTGATCGAGAAGACCGATTTCACCCTGGTGGTCCCGGTGCATGCGGATGGCTCGGTCGAGTTGGTGCAGCAGTTCCGCTACCCCGTCGGCGAAAGACTGTGGGAATTCCCGATGGGCATGTGGGGCCCGCCGGGGACCGACCCGCTGGTGGTCGCGGCGCATGAACTGCGGGAGGAGACAGGGCTGGTTGCGGCATCCCTCACCTTCGTGGCGCATTTGTATGAAGCGCCAGGGACGATGAACCAGGGCGCCAACATCATCCTCGCCACCGGGCTGACACGCGGCGCCGCCTCGCTTGAGACGGAGGAGCAGGACCTGGTGGCGCGGCGTATCCCCCGCACGGAATTCGAGGCGATGCTGCGGGCGGGCGGGATCAAGGATGCCGTGACCATCGCCGCCTGGGGGCTAGTGGTGGTCAAGGGGCTGGTGTGACCCAGCCGGCGCCCGATGCCCTTCGTGCAAGCTGGGCGGGTGTTTTGCTGCCGGTGGCTTCCCCGCGACGCCCAAGCGATTTAAAGAACCGGTATGCGCGCCCCGTGGCGCGTGCCCCTGTGGCGGAACGGTAGACGCAGGCGACTCAAAATCGCTCGCCTGAGAGGGTGTGGGAGTTCGAATCTCCCCGGGGGCACCACCATCCATTGATTTTGAGCGTTTTTTGGCGCTCGTGGTTGTGGCCCCCACGCAGGCCCCCACACCAGCGCTGCGCCAGCATGCATCGCCCGGAGCGTCTTGCCGGCACCAAATGCCGGCGACGAATGTTCGCCACCGGCTCCACCGCCAGCATGGCCAACCCGGCCCCGGCGATGCCAGCAACCACCGAGTACCCCATTCGCCAACGGGGGGCGATTGGACGCCGATCACTCCGCCGGTGGGGTCCTTGGATCGTGCCCCGAGGCGTGGTGTAGGAGACGTGCTCCTTGGCGGTTTGAGCCGCCGTGTCAGGCGGCCACGGCGGGCAGGCTGACCGCGGGATTGTCGCTCATGGAGCCGATGGTTTCCCGGGTCATGTAGCGGGCGCGCTGGGTGGCCCATTCGTTGGATTGTCTGCGTATTCCGGTGATCGTGGGTAGCAGTTCCAGGCGATCGTGGGCACGAATTCCACGGCATCGTGGGCAGGTGTCATGCCGACAACCGCATCGGCAATGGCGGCTTCGAGGTCGTTCAGGACCCGGCGCTGAAGCCGAGCGGCTACACCGTCTCGCTCGATACGCTTTATGCCTGGACGCTGACCTCGGGCGATGGCCATGAACTGTTCACCGCCGCGGCCGGTGTCACGCCATCCGAGGGGCGCTTCGGCCTGGACCTGGAGGGCGCGACGCCTGGCAGCAACCGGGCCATCAGCCAGCGCGTGGATGGCGCCACCGAGGGGGCCGTCTTCCGCATCGCCTTCGATGCGATGACGCTGAACGGCGCGGCACAGGCGCGCCTGGAGGTCTCCTGGGGGGGCACCATCCTCACCTGGGGCCCGTCCAACGCTCCCTACCTGGACCCCACCGTATCCTGGGAGACGTCGTATATCGACGTTACCGGCGGCGCTGGCAGTGGCGCGCAGCGCAACCTGCTGACCTTCCGGGAGATCGGCAGCGCCGATGGCAACGGCACGCTGCTCGCCAATATCCGGATGTATTCCGTCACCGCCGGTGAGGCTTTCGGCGCCGACGAGCGCTTCGTGGTGACCAGCGGATCGGGCGACGACAGCCTCGATGCCGGCGCTGGCGCCGACGTGCTGCGCACCGGCGCCGGCAATGATTCCGTGCAGGGTGGCGCGGGCAATGACGATGTCGATCTCGGCACCGGCGTCGATTGGTATGGCGACGATGTCGGCACCGCGACCGAAGCGGTGGTGCTCAACCTCGAGACACCGGACAGCGTCGCCATCCTCGACGGCATGGGCACAGTGCGCGGCGCTGAGTTCATGACGCTGGTGACGGGTTCCGGCAACGACAACATCACGACGCGGAGAACCGACTTCCTTGATGACCAGTTCAGCACTGGCGAGGGTGCGGATACGCTGCGCGGGATCCGTGGCCATGATGGCTGGGACGCAGGTGGCGGCGAGGACGTGCTCATCGCCGATCTGTCAACCGCGACCTACGCCATACAGCTTGCACTCACCGCCGGCGCTGGTGGCGGCCATGATGGCGTCGCCGGCTCTCAACTCAATGCCGCCCATAGCTGGCTGGTGTTCTCGGGCGTGGAACGCTTCGACCTTGCCTCCGGCAGTGCGGCCGACCTGTTGGGCGGTGGTGATGGCGCCGACATCCTGCGCGCGGCGGCAGGGCACGATAGCCTCTCCGGCGGCGGGGGGGGCTGACACGCTCGTCGGTGGGCTGGGCCGCGATACATTGGTCGGCGGCGATGGCGACGACCTGTTCCGCTATGCCAACGCGGATGAAGCCGGCGACAGGATCGACGATTTCGGGATGGGCAGCGACCGGATCGAGGTTTCGGCGACCGGGTTCGGCGGCGGATTGTCTGCCGGCATGGACCTGGCCGCAACCGGCCACTTCGTGACCCGGTTGGTCGGCACATCGACCTCGGCCGCCGGCGTCGGGCAGTTCATCTACGAAAGCGATGCGGGCCGACTGTGGTGGGACGCCGATGGCGACGGTGGAAAGTCCACCCTTGTCCTGACGCTACAGACCATCCCGGCCGCTGGTATCAGCTCCACAGATTTCGTTGTCGTGGCCTGACGCGGCCGACTTGGAGCACGATTCCATCGGACTGAATCGCTTTAGGGATTCCCTCGGTGGCTGCGGTCCGAGCCAAGCGGCTGGCTGGGCTGTTGGAGCGCCCGCCACCTCGACCGGTCACCGGCACAACCGTGAGGGCGTGGGAGCAGGCCTATTCCTTCAGTGACGCGCGCTTCGCCTCGATGGCCGGGTCCAGTTTCACCCAGGTGACGGCGCCGTTCGGGTGCGGATAGGGCAGAGGCCTCGGCTATTGCCGCACATTTGCCAGCACCCAGGGATGAGAGGTGATGAGGTGGACGGCCCCGAGCGGCATCGTGTGCCAAGCTCGGACCTGTTGAAGGCATCGAGCGAAAGGAGCCGTCCACCTCATCACTTCTGTCGCGGCCCGTTGTCGTAGATCGAGACGGCATCGTCCTGCGGAGGATCGGGCCACAAAAGGCGCCCGGAACGGGCGGATAGCCCGGCGCCCAGCCGCCGTGGTAACACGCCGCCGCTGGACAAGCCGCCCGGTTCGCGCGAAGACGCGGCCCAACCTGCCGCCCCATGACGCCCGGAGTATGCCCCATGACTTCCCCGGTGTTTGACCGTATCGCCGACATCATCGCGGAGAACAGCGAGGTGGCGCGCGACAGCATCACGCCACAAGCGCATGTCATCAACGACCTCGGCATCGATAGCCTCGACTTCCTCGACATCGTCTTCGCGATCGACAAGGCTTTCGGGATCAAGGTCCCTGTCGAGTCCTGGACCCAGGAAGTGAATGCCGGCACCGCGCCGGCCGAACAGTATTTCGTGATGGGCAACCTCGCGCTGCGTATCGAGGAGCTGGTCGCGGCGAAGCAGGCCAAGGGCTGAACGGGGCGCACCGCCCCGAAAACGCCCCGATCAGACGGACCCCAGCGCGATGCGCCTCGAATACTTCCAGATGGTGGACCGCGTGGTGGCCCTCGGGCCGGACAGCATCACCGTGGAAAGCCGCGTGCCGGACGCCAGCCCGGTCTTCGAGGGGCATTTCCCCGGCTATCCCATCGTTCCGGGAGTGCTGCTGACGGAAACCATGGCCCAGGCCGGCGGCTGGCTGCTGCTGTCGATCGAGAAGATGCAGCGCATGCCCTTCCTGTCCATGGTCAAGCAGGCCAAGTTCCGCGGCTTCGTAGGCCCCGGCGCACCCCTGGTGATCGAAGCGAAGCGCACGCATGACGGCTCCGGCTATGCCGTGGCGGAAGCGCGCATCACCTCGGACGGCAAGCGGATTGCCGATGCCGAGATCACCTACCGCATCATGCCCTTCCCCGCCGAGGCGCTGCGCGAGGCGATGATCGCCACCGCGAAGCGCATCGGCCTGCCCGGCCATAGCTGACATGACCGCCCCCTCCCCCATCTGGATCACCGGCATCGGCCTGGTCTCCGCGGTCGGCGAAGGGCGGGACGCGCATCGCGCCGCCCTGGCCGCCGCCGCCCCGCCGCCGCTGGATGTGATGGGCTTCGCGCCCTTCCCGCTCCACCCCGGCCCGGCCCTGGAGTTGGACCGCCAGATCCCGAAAAAGGGCGACCAGCGGCAGATGGAGCCCTGGCAGCGGCTCGGCACCTATGCCGCCGGCCTGGCGCTGGATGACGCAGGCGCA
The DNA here is from genome assembly GCA_947478535.1 of Acetobacteraceae bacterium. The sequence continues at coordinate 6,404 of CANJXD010000065.1, read as the reverse complement.
CGCGCCCTGGTGGCCGAGATGGACCTGATCGTCGCCGCTGGCGGCGGGGAACGCGACCAGGCGCTGGATGACGCCGTGCTGGCGGCGATCGCCCCGCTGCCGCCCGCCGAAGCCGCGATCAAGCTGAATGAGATGCTGGCCAGCGGCCTGCGCCCGACGCTGTTCCTGGCGCAGCTTTCGAACCTGCTGGCCGGCAACATCTCCATCGTCCATGGCGTCACCGGCGCCTCCCGCTCCTTCATGGGGGAGGAGGAGGCGGGGGCGGATGCGGTCCGCATCGCTGTGGCGCGGCTTGCCGAAGGGCGGGGTGCGGCGGCGCTGGTGGGCGGGGCCTATTCGGCGCCGCGCTGGGACCTGATGATGCTGTTTAACGCCGGCGGGCTGCTTCGGCGCGGCCCCTGGGCACCCGTCTTCTCCCGCGCCGATGCCCCGGGAGCCATTCCGGGGACGCTCGGCGCCTTCCTGGTGCTGGAAACGGCCGAGGCCGCGCGCGCCCGCGGTGCGCGGGGCCTGGCCCGGGTCATGGGGGTCGCGACCGAGCAATCCCGCAGAACCAGCGCCGACGAAAGCACCGCCGCCGCTGCCCGCGCCTGCGCCAAGCTGTCCCTGCCTTCTCGTGCCCAAGCCGGGGGTCCGCTGGCCGTGATCTCCGGCGCCACTGGCGTCGCCCTGCCGCTCACCGCGGAACTGGCCTTCCTCGGCGGGCTCGGCCGCCCCGTCGCCCTCCGTGCCGCCGGCAGCCGGCTTGGCTGGGGGGTGGAAGCCTGCTTCCCCGCGAGCCTCGCCCTGGCCGCCCTCGCCCTGGCCGATGGGGTGCTGCCACCCCCGATGGAAGCGGCGGAAGCCGCCTTTGACGGCGCCCCGCGCGATATCCTTGTCACCGGCTTCGGCGGCTGGCGGGGGGAAGCGCTCGCCCATCTCCAGGCCATCCCGGCGGAGGAGCAGCCATGAGCACCTCCCATCTCGACCATCGCGGCCGACCCATCGTCGCCGTCACCGGCATCGGGCTTGTCACGCCGCTCGGCTTCGGCGTCGCCACCAACTGGGCGGCGCTGCTGGCCGGGAAATCCGGCATCCGCCGCATCACCCGCTTCCCGACCGATCACCTGAAGACCACCATCGCCGGCACCGTCGACCTGCCGGAGGAAGTAGGGTCGGCGCCCTTCACCTCCTCCCGCCGGATCGCCCGCATCGCCACGATCGCGGCCGAGGAAGCCCTGGCGGAGGCCGGGCTCGGCGGGGGATCTTTCCCTGGGCCGCTGATGCTCGGCATGCCGCCGGTCGAATTCGAATGGCCGCACCGGCTTGCCCTCGCCGCCACCGCCGCGCCGGCGGAGCCGACCTCTCCCGCGCTGGCCGAAGCCGCGACGCGGCAGGATGCGCTCTATGGCGATGTGGCCTTCGCCGGCATCGGCGAACAGCTTTCCGAGCGTTTCGGCACGCAGGGAGCACCGATCAGCATCAGCACGGCCTGCGCCACCGGCGCCTCGGCCATCCAGCTCGGCGTGGAGGCGATCCAGCGCGGCGAAACCCAGGCAGCACTGGCCATCGGTGCCGATGGAACGGTGCAGCCGGAATCCCTGATCCGCTTCTCCCTGCTCTCCGCCCTCTCGACCCGGAACGAGGACCCGACCGCGGCCTCCCGCCCCTTCGAGAAGTCCCGTGGCGGCTTCGTGATGAGCGAGGGCGCCGCCTGCCTGGTGCTGGAAAGCCTGGAACACGCCCGCGCGCGCGGCGCCAAGGTGCTCGGCATCATCCGCGGCTGCGGCGAGAAATCCGACAGTTTCCATCGCACCCGTTCCAACCCGAGCGGCGAGGCGGTGATCCGCGCCATGCGGAACGCGATCGAGGATGCGGGGCTGACGCCGGGCGAGATTTCCTACGTCAACGGCCATGGCACGGGGACGCCGGAGAACGACAAGATGGAAACGCTGGGGATGCGCGCCGTCTTCGGGGAACAGGCCCCGCCAATTTCCTCCAACAAGTCGATGATCGGCCATACGCTGTCGGCCGCCGGCGCCATCGAGGCTGCCTTCAGCCTGCTGACCCTGCGCGACCAGATGCTGCCGCCCACCATCAACCATGCCGAGCCGGACCCGGCCATCACCCTCGATGTCGTGCCGAATATCTGCCGCGCCGCGAAGGTGGACCACGTGCTGTCCAATTCCTTCGGCTTCGGCGGACAGAATGTCTGCCTGGTCCTTTCCGGAGCACCTGCCTGATGCGCGCCCTTCGCCTGCATGGCGACCGCGACCTGCGGCTGGAGGAAGTGTCCCCGCCGCCGCCGCCCGGCGAGGGGGAAGTGCAGATCCGCATCCGCGCGATCTCGCTGAACCATATCGATGTCTGGGGCTGGCGCGGCATGGCCTTCGCGCAGCGCACGCTGCCGTTGGCCGTCGGTGCCGAAGCCTCCGGTGAGGTCGTGGCCATTGGCCCGGGCGTCACCAGCTGGAAGGCTGGCGACCGCATCGTGCCCTATGGTGCGCGCACCTGCGGCACCTGCCCTGCCTGCCGCGAAGGCCGCGACAATCACTGCGAGAATGTCCAGGGTGTCGCCGGCTTCCATGTCGATGGCTTCGCCCGCGAATTGGCCAACGTTCCGGCCCGGCTGCTTGTCCGCGTGCCCGATGGCGTCAGCTTCGAGGACGCGGCCTGCGCCACCGTCACCTTCGGCACCGTCGAGCACATGCTGTTCGACAACGCGCAGCTGAAGCCGGGCGAGACGATCCTGATCCAGGCCGCGGGCTCTGGCATCGGCTCCGTCGCCGTCCGCATCGCCAAGTCGATCGGCTGCACCGTGATCGCGACGGCGGGCGATGACGAGAAGTGCCGCAAGGCGCTGGCACTCGGTGCCGACCATGCGGTGAATTATTCCGAGAAGAATTTCTCCACCATCGCCCGGCGCATCACCGGCAAGCGCGGCGTCGATGTGGTGTTTGAACATGTCGGCGCCGCGACCTGGGCGGGATCGCTGCTGTCGATGCGGATGGGCGGGCGGCTGGTGACCTGCGGCAGCACCTCCGGCGTTTCGGCCGAGACGAACCTGATGATGATCTTCCAGCGCCAGCTCCGCATCTTCGGCAGCTTTGGCTGCGCGATGCGGAACGTGGCGGACGGGCTGGCCAAGATGGCCGGCGGCATCCGCCCCGTGCTGGATACCGTGGTGCCGCTGGAACGCTTCACCGAAGGCCTGGAGCGGCTGGAATCCCGCCGGGTATTCGGGAAGATCATCGTCACCATCTGACCATGAAGGCCGCGCTGCAGCGGGTGGGCGACGAAGTCCTCGCCGCGGTGGTGCGCGCGGGCTTCGCGGCGGTGCGAGCGCTGGGGCCGGATCGCGCTTCCGACCTCGGGGGTGCGGCGGCGCGGCTGGTGGGCCCGCTGACCAGGGCGCACCGCATCGCACGGGACAATATCGACAAGGCCTTCCCCGAGAAGACCGCCGCGGAGCGCGCGACGATCCTGCGCGACAGCTGGGACAATCTCGGCCGGACCGCCAGTGAATATGTCCATCTCGGCGATCTCTGGGATTTCGACCCGGCCCGGCCCGGCGAAGGCCGCATCGAGCTTTCCGCCAACTGCGCCGAACAATTCGAGCGGCTGCGCGATGACGGCAAGCCGGCGATGTTCTTCGCGGCCCATCTCGGGAACTGGGAATTGCCGGCGGTCGCGGCGCGGCACGCCGGGCTGCCTTCGGCCGCGCTCTACCGCCGCCCCAACAACGCCGCCATCGCGCGGGACATCCTGGCGATGCGCCGCGACGTGATGGGGGAGTTGATCCCGGCCGGGCTTTCCGCCCCGATCGCGATGATGGAGGCGCTGGACCAGGGGTTGCACCTTGGCATGCTGGTGGACCAGCGCTTCGGGCGCGGCCCGCGCATCACCTTCCTCGGGCGGGAAACACCGGCGAACCCACTGCTCGCCCGGCTCGCAAGGCGCTTCGACTGTCCGCTGCATGGCGTGCGTGCCATCCGGCTGCCCGGCAACCGGTTCCGGCTGGAACTGACGGAGGCGATCACCCTGCCGCGCGACGCGCGGGGCCAGATCGATATCCAGGCCGGCACCCAGCTCATCAATGACATTATTGAGAGCTGGGTTCGCGAATACCCCGGCCAATGGCTCTGGCAGCACCGACGCTGGCGCGATTGATCGCCGGGGCAACCCACCGGGCCACGCGCTTTCAGGTTGGCGTCAGGTTGGAGAAGTAGACTCGCCCTCAACTATGGGCTGGGAAACACCGGATATGGCCATCGAGACACTGACCGAGGCCGAGTTCGGCGCGGCCGCGAAACGCGCTGGCAACGAGCACTGGAAGAATGCGGTCTCGCGCTGGAGCTATCACCAGGCCGCGATCGACTGCGTGCGGCGCGTGGCGCCGGATCGTGCGACAGATGTGCTGGAACTCGGGACGATGGGCATCTCCATCGTCAAGGGCAGCGACACGATGGACTACGCGGAGAAGTGGAAAGCCAAGCATTTCACACCAACCTTCCAGCATGACGCGCGAGAGATGCCCTGGCCGGCGACCGATGGGCGATACGCCGTCTTCGTCGCGCTGCGCGTCTTTCATCACCTGCGCCCCCACCAGGCCGCCTGCTTCCACGAAGCGCGGCGCATCGCGCGGAACATCGTGATCGTCACGCCCACCGACTATGACGTGAAGGCGCTGCGGGATACCTCCTCCGGTATCGAGGAGGCGGAGGTGATGGGCTGGAATGGCGGCCTGCCGCCCACGGAATGCCTGCGCTTCGGTGACTGGCGCGGCAACCTCTACTTCTGGGACGAGGCGACGCTGAAGCGGGGCATGGAGCAGTTCGGCGCCATCCACGGGGATGGCGCCGCCGCGCTTGTCACGCCTCGCCAGGCGCCACAATGCGCGTCGTGATCTCCATCAGCCCCTCGATCCCCGCCACGCAGGTATCGCCCGGCCGCAGATACAGCTCCGCCGCGTTGGGATGGCCGATGGCGGTGCCGCGCGGCGCGCCCGTCGCGATGATGTCGCCGGCCTCGAAGGGCATGAAGCGCGTGAAGTGGGCGATGATGCCCTCGATGCGGTGGATGTATTCATCCGTGGACACCCGCAGCCGCTGTTCGCCATTCACCACGCAGGTCAGCCACAGGTCGTAGGGGTCCGCGACTTCGGCCATCGGCACGGCATAGGGGCCGACCGGGCAGAAGCCCGGCATGTTCTTCGACACCCAGAACTTGGTGCCGGAGACGACTTCCTGCTTCTGGATCTGCCGCGCCGTCAGGTCATTCAGCACGGTGATGGCGCCGACATGCTCCCGCGCCTTGTCCCGCGGCACCTGGAAGGCGCGCTTCGAGACGATGAAGGCCAGCTCCGGCTCGTAGTCGAAGGTGGTGATGCCCTCTGGCCGTGCGACGCGCGCGCCATCCCCCACCAGCACTTCCCGCAGCTTCACGAAGCCCGTGGGTTCCTGCGGGTCTTCCTTCAGCATGCCTTCGCGCGTGAGCTCCGCGCGATGCACCTTGCTGTTCTTGCCGACGCAGAAGATCTTGCCGGGGTCGGTGATCGGCGGCAGCAGGTGGCACGACGCCAGCGGCAGCCGCACCGTCGCTGCCGCGATCATGGCGCGCAATTCCGCGATCGGCAGCAGCAGCGCGCGCCGCATGTCCCAATCCGGCCCATGTGCGGCGGTGAGGTCCAGCAGCGCCTCGCCGTCCTTGGCACCAAGCCGGGGACGCACATCACCGGGGGAGAGAAAAGTCGCCAGTCGGATCATCGGTCAGTGCCTATTCGAGGGTGATATTGCGGTCACGGACCACGCGCTGCCACTTCGCGATATCCGCATCGATGAAGGTCGTGAAGGCATCCGGCGTCATCGGCTCCGGCTCCGCGCCCAGCGCCGCGAGACGGTCCCGCGTGGCGGGGAGGGAGAGCGCGCGCGTCGCTTCCTGGGAGATGCGCTGCGTGATGGCGGCCGGCACGCCCTTCGGCGCGAACAGGCCGAACCAACCGACCGCGGCGTAGCCGGGAAGCCCTGTCGCGGAGGCCGCCGGCACGCCAGGCAGCAGCGCCGAGGGCCGTTCCGAGGTGACGGCCAGGTTCACCACCTGCCCGGCCGCGACGGCGGGTGCCACGGTCTGCGGGGGCGCGAACATCAGGTGGATGCGCCCGGCGATCAGGTCCGTCAGGGCCGGGCCGGTGCCGCGATAGGGCACATGCAGCATCTCGATCCCGGCCATGGAGGCGAACAACTCCGCCGCCAGGTGGCTGGCCGCGCCGGTGCCGCTGCTGCCGAAGGTGAAGTGGCCCGGACGCTGCTTCGCCAGCGCCACCAGTTCACCCACATTGCGGGCGCCGACACCGGGATGCATGGCGATGACGTAGGCAGGGGCGGCGATCAGCGTGATCGGTGTCAGCTCGTCCCGCACCGCGAAGG
>CANJXD010000064.1 GCA_947478535.1 Acetobacteraceae bacterium | reverse complement strand
GAAGCGGAGGAGCGGGAAACCTGGGAGGTCCCGACCTTTCGCGTGCGGAGCCGCATCTTCGCCCTCGCCTCGCCCTATCAGGACAAGCCGGCGGTGTGGCTGAAGGCGCCAAAGGGCAGCCAGGAGTTGTTGCTGGAGGTAGCGCCGGCGCGCTTCTTCCGCCCACCCTATCTCGGTCACAAGGGCTGGGTCGGCGTGCGGCTGGTGGGTGCGGTGGATTGGGCGGAACTCACCGCACTGGTTCGACGCAGCTATTCGCTGATCGCGCCAAGATCCCTGGTGGCGCAGATGGAAAGCGGGAAGGCAGACAATAAAGGCATCACGGATCAGTGAAGGGGGGAGTCGCGCCGGTCAGGTGAGGCGCCGTCCTCATCATCCTCGTCTTCGTCCTCGTCTTCGTCCTCGTCCTCGTCATCTTCATCTTCATCCTCCTGGTCGTCGTCCTCCTCATCCTCGTCGTCATACCAGATGGTGCCGGACAGGATCGCCGGTGCCCATGGCTCCGCCTCACCCGGCATCGTCGCCTCATCCTCACGCATGGTTCAGTCCCGCGGTCCCGGCGCCAACACTTCGCGCTTGCCGACATGGTTGGCGGCGCCGACGACGCCTTGCTTTTCCATCTGCTCGATCAGCTTGGCCGCGCGGTTGTAGCCGATGTTGAGGTGGCGCTGGACGAAGCTCGTGCTCGCCTTGCCTTCCCGCGTGACCAGCGCCACGGCCTGGTCATAAAGCGAGCTTTCGGCATCGGTGTTGCCGCCGAGCAGCCCAGAGGCCTCGCCCTCGCCATCCTCATCGACCTCCGTCACCTCATCGACATAGGCGGGCTCGCCCTGGTCGCGCAGGAAGGCGACGATATCCTCCACCTCCTGGTCGGTGACGAAGGGGCCGTGCACGCGGTTGATGCGCCCGCCGCCGGCCATGTAGAGCATGTCGCCCTGGCCGAGCAGCTGTTCGGCGCCCATCTCGCCCAGGATGGTGCGGCTGTCGATCTTCGACGTGACCTGGAAGCTGATGCGTGTCGGGAAGTTCGCCTTGATGGTGCCGGTGATGACGTCGACCGAGGGTCGCTGCGTTGCCATCACCACATGGATGCCGGCCGCGCGCGCCATCTGCGCCAGGCGCTGCACCGCGGCCTCGATCTCCTTGCCCGCCACCATCATGAGGTCCGCGACCTCGTCGATGATGACGACGATCATCGGCAGCGGCTCGAGCGCCAGGGGCTGGTCCTCGAACAGCGGCTTGTTCGTCTCGGGATCGAAGCCGACCTGCACGCGGCGCGTCAGCACCTCCCCCCGCAGGCGGGCGGCGGCGACCTTGTCGTTGTAGCCGCCGATATTGCGGACGCCGAGCTGGGACATGGAGCGGTAGCGCCGCTCCATCTCCCGCACCGTCCACTTCAAGGCGCCGATCGCCTTGGCCGGTTCCGTCACGACAGGGGCCAGCAGATGCGGGATGCGGTCATAGACGCTGAGTTCCAGCATCTTCGGGTCGATCATGATGAAGCGGCACTCATCCGGGCTCAGCCGGTAGAGCAGCGACAGGATCATGGTGTTGACGGCGACGGATTTGCCCGAGCCGGTGGTGCCGGCGATCAGCAGATGCGGCATGCGGGCGAGATCGACGACCACGGGGCTGCCACCGATATCCTTGCCGAGCGCGATGTTCAGCTTGCCCTGGTTGCGCGCCCAATCCTCCGCGCCGAGCAGTTCCGAAAGCAGCACAGTCTCCCGCTTCGCATTCGGCAACTCGATGCCGATGACGTTGCGGCCCGGCACCGTCGCGATGCGGACGGCGGTGACGGACATGGACCGCGCGATATCGTCGGCGAGGCCGATGACGCGGGCAGATTTGGTGCCCGGCGCCGGTTCCAGCTCATAGAGCGTGACGACGGGGCCTGGCCGGATCTCCGCGATGCGGCCGCGCACGCCGTAATCATCCAGCACCGTCTCCAGCATCCGGGCGTTGCCCTGCAGCGCCTCCTCGGACGGCCCTGCCTGGCGGCGGGGTGGCGGCACGCCGAGCAGGGACAGCGGCGGGAAGCGCCAGGTGCCGTCGGGCAGGTCGAGGCTGCCCTGGCGCGCGCCGGGCGCGGGCTTCGGCGCGGGAGCACGATCTGCGACGCGGGGCGCTGCGGGCTTGCGCTCCGGGGCTGGGCTGCGATCGATCGTCTCGGCAGGTGGCGGCACCGGGGCGGGGGGGGCGAAGGCAGCGGGCGCCGCGGGGGGCGGGGCCGCGTCACGCAGGCGGGGGCCGACATCGAGCGAAGGCTCGCGCCGGCGGATCACCGTCCCGGGGGCGACGCCGGTTTCCGCCGCGGCATCGGCATTCGCCAGCATCTCCGCCAGCGAGACCTCCCGCTCCCGCCGCCGGCGCAGAAGGCCGCCGATGGCACGGAAGGGGGCGCCGAAGATGCGGCTGGCGAAGCCCGGCGGCACCTGTTCGCCAACCCGGCGCGCACCCGCAGCGGCCGTGCGCGCGGCGCCGAGTGTGGCACTGCCCGCGCCCACGGCGGCGGTGGCGGCGGCGCTGCCAGCCACGGCGCCGGCGCGGCGCCATTCGCCGAAGGTCAGGGCCAGCGCGATGAAGGACAGCAGCGCCGTGGTGCCGGCCAGGATGAGATGCGCGATCCCCGCGCCGACCGGGCCGAGCACGCCGCGCAGCAGGTCCAGCACCGCATCCGCCACCACCGGCCCGGCGGCCCCGCCCGGCCCGGCGGGGGCAGGAGCGCTATCGGGCAGCGGCGTCAGCATCATCGTCGCGGCGAGCAGCGGCAGCGCCGCCAGCAGGCAGGCGAGGCGCAGCGCGAAGGGCGAAAGTCCCCGATGCATGGCCAGGCGCCAAGCCCAGGTCAGCAGGCAGACGACAGGCAAATAGGCCGCGAAGCCGAAGCCTTGCAGCAGCACATCCGCGACATAGGCGCCCGGCCAGCCCATGAGGTTGCCGGTGGGCCGGGAGGTGGCGGTGGAGAACGAAGGATCGCCGGGGTCATAGGTGACGAGCGCCAGCACCATCAGCAGCCCGGACACCACCAGCAGCACGGCAAGCAGTTCCGCGCAGCGCCGTCGGATGGCGGCCTTGACGGCGGGGGAGGCGAAGCGGCGGCCGGCGGCGGCAAGCCGATCGCCCACAGCCGGGGTGCTGGCGGTACGCGGCATCAATGGTGTTCCTGAACCTCGCCGCGAACACTACACGGGAAGCCCTTCGGATTCCACGATCCGACTCGGAAAGACGCGGAGGTGTTGCCTTCAGGCCGCGTCCCTGGCGGCGTTCCGGGTCGCCACCAGGGCGGACAGCATGGCGCCAGCCTGCTTCACCGCCCCCGCTTCACTGGAATCGACATCCGCCACCTGTTCCTCCGCCGCCGCCACGCCATCATTCAGCGCCGCGCAGAGTTCCTCCAGATTGGCGGGCAGGTCGAAGCCCGGATCGACCTCCGCCAGTGCCCGCCATTCGCCGATGATGATATCGACCTCCCGCGCCATCCGTGCCGGGGCGACGCCGCGGCCGGCCAAGGCGAGGAGACGTTGCAGCGCGGCCGGAAGCGGCCGCACCGCGCGGGGTTTGCGCGCTGCCATGATTTCGAGGTCCCGAGGATTTATGAGACTCGATAGCATGTTCTTGATTTGTTCGGAAGTGCGTTTTTTAGGCGGGGCCCAAGCATGGCCCCGCCCCGGCGCATCGCCTCAATTCGTCGCGAAACAGTAAAACAGCCCGGCCCCGCCACTGCTCCGCAGCGCCTCCGTCCCGCAGCCGCGGGAGGGGTGGGAGGTGTTCCAGGACTTGCTCGGCGCATCGTCCCGCAGCCCGGCGCGGTCATGATGGCCGACCATCGCCGCGCCCTCGGCGCCGCTATAGGTCCAGTTCCGGCAGGTCATGTCCGGGTTGCCGGCGAAGGCCGTGCCATCGGCCTGGGAGCCCGTGAGCACATCATGCGTATTCGGGCTGTCAGCCCGGCCATTCACCCGGCGGCCGCTCTCATCCACCGAATTCTCCAGGCTGAGACTATTCGCATCGCCGTGCAGATGCGCGACATCGCGAGCCACCACCACGCCCCGCACATTCTGCCAGGGGCCAGAGCCGATCCGGTCCCGCGCATTCACCGCCGGGCTGGCGCCACTGGCGCTGGCGCTGAGATAGGCGCGCCAAGTCCGCGCGCCGGCGCCTGCCGCCTGGGCAAGCGACTGGCAATGCGCATCCGCCCCGGCCAGGCCGCCGAGATTGGCGCCATCGCCCGGACCGCGGCTGGTGACGAAGAAGGTCATGCCAGCGGGGTTCGCGGCAGGCGGGGACTGGGCTTCCGCCCCGAGCCCGAGGGTGAGCAACGCGGCGCCGGCCAGCGGCAGTCGGAGAAAGCGGTACATGGCGATCCTCCTTGTTCTGTTGGCAGTTGCCGAGCATGGCGCGGTTCGTGGCGAACCCGCAATGCCGACGGCTGCCCTTGCCAAGCCGTGCTTATGCCTGTTCAACGCGCGGCCCTCCTCGGCGACAGGTCATGCAACGCGTCATTGGTATCGACTTCGGCACCACCAACAGCGTTATCGCCCTGCGCGGCGATGCTGGCGTGCGCGTGCTGCACCACAGGGGGGATGACGGCGCGGCGGCCGTGTTCCGCTCCGTCCTGTGTTTCTGGGCTGATGCGCAGGGCCGCACGCGCCATGCCGCCGGCCCCGCGGGGATCGAGGCCTATCTCGAGGATCCGCTGGAAAGCCGGCTGATCATGTCCATGAAAAGCTACCTCGCCCAATCGAGCTTTCGGGAGACGCAGATCCTCGGCCGGTCCTGGACGTTGGAGGCGCTGGTCGCGCTGTTCCTGAAGGATCTGCTGGCGCCCTTCGCGGCGGAGATCGCCGACGCACGCATCGTCGTCGGCCGCCCCGTGCGCTTTGTTGGCGACAGCGCGGATGATGCGCTGGGGGAGCAGCGCCTCCGCGCCGCCTTCGCCCTGGCCGGGCTGCCGCAGGTGGAAATCGCCCTGGAACCCGCCGCGGCCGGGCAGCGCTTCGCCGCCACGCTCGACCATCCCGCGGCCGTCCTGGTCGCCGATTTCGGCGGCGGCACGAGCGACTTCTCCCTGCTCCGATTCGAGCCCGGCCCGCCTCGGCGCGTCACGCCGCTCGGCCACGCCGGTGTCGGCATTGCCGGCGATGCCTTCGATTACCGGATCATCGACAACCTCATCTCCCCGCGCCTCGGCAAGGGCGATCTCTATCGCGTGATGGGCAGCGAGATGCCGATCCCGCCCGCCTGGTATGCGAGCTTCGCGCGCTGGCACCTGCTCTCCCTCATGCGGGCGCCGAAGACGATGCGGGATATCGAGACGGTGACGCGCACCGCGCTGCACCCAGAAAAACTGCGCAGCCTGATGCGGCTGGTGAAGGATGAAGCGGGCTATGCGCTGTATCGCGCCGTCTCCGCCGCCAAGGCCGCGCTTTCCCGTGCCGAGGAGGTGGAATTGCGCTTCACCCATGGCAGCTTCGATCTGCGCGCACCGCTGCATCGCCGCGACTTCGAGGGCTGGATCGCCCCCGAACTGAAGCGCATCGGCGCCGCCGTGGATGCCGCGCTGGCCGATGCCGCCCTGCCTCCGGACGCGGTGGACCGCGTGTTCCTCACCGGCGGCACCTCCCTCGTGCCCGCGGTGCGGCGGCTGTTCGAGAATCGGTTCGGCGCAGCGCGGATCGTCGCTGGCGGGGAATTCGTCTCCGTCGCCGAAGGCCTCGCCTTGATGGAGCCGCCCGCCTGACGGCATCCTGTCCGCCTCGACAAAGGGAGAAACGCGGCATGCGCGGCAGCACAACACGCCGAGGCCTTCTGACCACGGCCATCGCGGCGCCGATTCTGGGCGCGTCAAGCGCCCAGGCCCAGGGCGAATGGCCGACGCGGGCGGTGCGGATCATCATCCCCTCCGCCGCCGGCGGTGCGGCGGACTTCGTCGGCCGCACATTGGGGCGCTTCTTCGAAGGCCCGCTCCGCCAGCCCGTGGTGGTGGACAACCGCCCCGGCGCCGGCGGCATCACCGGGACGGAAGCGGCGAAGCTGGCGCCGGCGGATGGCTATACCTTCCTCGTCTCCACCAACTCGACCCATGCGGCGAATGAGTTCCTGTACCGCCGCCTGCCCTATGACCCGGTGCGGGACTACGCGCATGTCGGCCTGCTCGGCACCTACGCCACCATCGCGGTGGTGCCGGCGGATGCGCCGTACAAATCCATCCCGGCCCTGGTCGCCCATGCGAAGGCCAATCCGGGGCGGGTCTTCTTCGGCTACTACTCCTCCTCCTCCCAGGTGCCCTCCGCATTGCTGAAGGCGCGGGCGGAGATCGACGTGACGGGGGCGGCCTATCGCAACATCACGCAGATCGTGCCGGACCTGATCGGCGGGCAGATCCAGTTCGCCTTCCTCGATGCCCTGTCGGCGGCACCGGCGCTGCAATCCGGCCGCGTCGTGCCGATCGCCATTTCGGCCGCGCGCCGCAGCCCGCAATTGCCGGACCTGCCGCTCGTATCGGAGGCCATCCCAGGCTTCGTCGTCGAAGGCTGGTTCGGCCTGACGGCGCCAGCCGGCACGCCGCGCCCGGTGCTGGACCGCATGCAGGCGCTGCTGCGCGATGCGGTGGCGGACCCCACCGTCGCCGCAGCCCTCACCCGCCAGGGGCTGACCCCGGGCTTCATGCCGGGGGCGGAGATGGACCGCTTCCTGGTCGATGACCGCGCCCGCTGGCGCGAATGGGTGCGGATCGCGGGGATTCAGCCGGAATGAGCCCGGACCTCAGCCTTCCCGTGAACCCGCCGGCCGGGCGCATCCCGACCGGCACGCAGCGCTCGGGCTTGTCCCATGGCGCGCTGTTCAGCCTGCCGGGCGGGCGTGGCCCGGCCATCCTCGGCATCCCCGGCGGCTATCACGGCGCCTGGTGCTACGACCTCTGGATGCGCGATTTCGCCGCCGCCGGCATCGCGACGGCGGCGCTGGAGCCGCGCGGCAAGGGCACACTGGAAGCCGCGGCGACGCCGACCACGGTGCTGGAGGACTACGCGACCGACGCCGTGGAGGCCGCGCAGGCCATGGGCGGACCAGTGGTGCTGATGGGCCACAGCCTCGGCGCGCTGATCGCGCTCCGCGCGGCGATGCGGCTGCGGGAGGTGGCGGGCATCCTGCTGATCGCCCCCTCGCCGCCCGGCAACATGCCAGGCGCGGCGCCGGTGCGCCTGGTGCCGGATGGCGCGATGCAGCCGTCACCGGCCGACCGGGTGGTGATCGACCGCTACCTCGGCGGCAAGCGCCCGCCGCGCGTGGAGGAGTTCCTCGCCGCGCTCAGCCCGGAATCACCCTCCGTGCTGAATGACCGCTACGCGCTGCGCGTCACCATCGACGCCGCGCGCTTCGCGGAGGTGCCGCTGCTGGTGATCGAAGCCGGGCGGGATGACGCGGAACGCCACCCGCCGGGGCAGGACGCCGCCATCGCGGCCTTCCTGGGGGGCGAGCACCTGCTGCTGCCGGAGGCGCCGCATTGCATGATGCTGGCACCCTGGGCGGCGGAAGGCTCGGCGGCAATCATCGCCTGGCACAACCGCCACTTCGGGGCGTAAGGCAAAGGCGCGGCTGGTTCTTCAGCCGCGCCGCCATCGCGCTTACTTCTTCAAGCGCGCCGCGACCGCGGCGCCCGCCGCCGCCGTGCCCAGGCTGCCGCCGAGATCGCGTGTCGTCTGCCCCGCGCCGATGGCACCCGCCACCGCCTCCTCGATCGCCGTGCCGGCTTCGACGTAGCGCGCTTCCCCGCTGCGCCGCCCGTGCCAGCCCAGCAGCAGCGCGGTGGACAGGATGAGGGAGGCCGGGTTGGCGATGCCCTGGCCCGCGATATCCGGCGCGCTGCCATGCGCGGCCTGCGCCATCGCGATCTCCGCCCCCGCATTCAGCGAACCGCCGAGGCCGAGGCTGCCGGACATCTCCGCCGTCAGGTCCGACAGGATATCGCCGAACATGTTGGTGGTGACGATGACATCGAAGCGCGCGGGGTTGCGCACGACATGCGCCATCATCGCATCGACGATGATTTCCTCCAGCTCGATACCGGCAAAATCCTTCTGCACCAGGCGGCAGCACTCGAGAAACATGCCATCGCCGATGCTCAGCACATTCGCCTTGTGCACCGCCGTCACCTTGCCCCGACGGCGCTGCGCGAGGTCGAAGGCGCTGCGGGCGATGCGCATGCAGGCCGGGCGCGTGATCTTGCGCATGGAAACGACGACATCCGGCGTCACCAGCAGTTCCGCATTGCCGGCTTCCATGTTGCGGTCGGCGTAGAAGCCCTCGGTATTCTCCCGCACCACCACCAGGTCGAACTGGCCGAGCTTCGCCGTCATGCCTGGATAGGTCCGGGCGGGGCGGATATTCGCGTAGAGGTCGAGCCCCTTGCGGAAGAAGGCGGAGGGCCCGACCTGCTTCGCATCGCCCTTCTTGTAGTCGAGCGTGGAGGTCGGCCCCATGATGAAGCCGTCGGAGGCCTTCACCATCGCCGCGACTTCCGGCGTGACGGTGTTGCCATGCAGGCGGAAGCTTTCCAGCCCCACCACATCATGCTCCAGGTCGAGGCGGAGCTGGAATGCCTGCGCGGCGGCATCCAGCACCGCCATCGTGGCCTCCGTGATCTCCGGCCCGATCCCATCCCCCGGCAGCACAACGATCTTCATGGTCTTCAGCTTCCCTTCTCGACACCCGCGGCCCGCAGCAAGTCACCCCATTGGGCCCCGTCATGCTGCATGATACGCGTCAAAGCACCGGGAGCGCGATCCTCCCCCTCCGGGATGCGGGCGGCGAAGGTGGTGAAGCGGGTGCGGATCAATGCATCGTCCAGCGCCGCGGACAGCGCCGCGTTATGCGCGTTGGCGATCGCCGGGCTGACGGCGCGCGGCAGGGTCAGCGCATTCCAGATCTGGATATCGAGGCCATCGAGCCCCGCTTCCGCCGCCGTCGGCACATCCGGCAGCACATCGAGTCGCGCCGGGCCGGTGACAGCGAAGGCCTTGGCGACGCCCGCCCGCACATGCGGCGTGCCACCCAGCGCCTGTTCGAGGAACATATCGACTGTCCCCGCAATCAAATCGTTCACCGCCTGCCCGCCGCCGCGATAGGGAATGAGGTCAGCCGTGCCGCCGACCGAGCGCAGGAATTGCAGCGCCGCCAGATGCATGGTCGATCCGTTGCCGGAGGTCGCGATCTTCAGCCGGCCGCTGCGCGCGCGCGCCTTCAGCGCATCGAGGCTATCGATTCCCGCGCGGGCGGACACCATCAGCAGCATCGGGTTCGTACACAGCAGCCCAACCGGCGCGAAATCGCGCAGCGCGTCATAGGGCATGTCCCGGTACAGATGCTGGTTGACGCTCAGCACGCCGATATGGGCGAGCAGCACCGTATGCCCATCCGGCTCCGCCCGCGCGACGCGCGCCGCGCCGATATTGCCGCCCGCGCCCGTCACGTTCTCCACAACCACCGACTGGCCGAAATGGCGGGACATGGGCTGGGCGATCAGCCGCGCCATCACATCCGTGGTGCCGCCCGGCGCGAAGGGGACGACCATCGTCACACTGCGTGTCGGCGCCCAGCGGGCAGGCTGCGCTTCGGATGGCAAGGCAAAGCTGGCGCCGGCCACGCCCAGCAGGGCACGGCGATTCATCATGGCGGTCATTGCGGGCGATCTCCGGCGAGGGTGACACGGTGCATCAGGCGCTTGAAGCCGTGATAGTCGTTGATCGGGTTGTGCAGCGCGCAGCGATTATCCCACAGCGCGATGGAACCGGGCTGCCAGGCGAAGCGGCAGGTGAATTCGGGTTTCACCTGATGGGCGAACAGATACTCCAGGATCGGCGTGCTTTCCTCCTCCGTCATGCCGACGAAGCGCAGGCTGTGCCCGCCATTCACATACAGCGATTTGCGCCCGGTCTCGGGATGGGTGCGGATCACCGGATGCTCGGCTTCCAGCACGCGGCGCTCCTCCCCGGCCTTGCGATCCTCCCGCGTCCGCGTCTTCTCAGCCTTCGACGAACTGCTGATGGCGCGGAGCGGCGCGAGCAACTGCTTCATGCCTTCCGACAGCGCCTCATACGCCGCATAGCCGCTGGCGAAGAGCGTATCGCCGCCATAGGGCGGCACCTCCCGCGCGATCAGCATCGTGGCCATCGGCGGTTCCTCCAGATAGGAGGTATCGGTGTGCCAGAGCCCACCGAAATTCACCCGCTCATGCTCAAGCTTGACGACGGGAATGACCTCCGGCGCCTCCTCCAGCCCCTTGAGGAAGGGGTAGTGCACGACCTGGCCGAAGCGCCGCGCAACGGCAGCAAAATCCTGCGCCGACAAATCCTGGTCGCGGAAAAAGATTACGCCATGGTCGAGCCAAACGCGCCGGATCGCCGCGATGGTCGCATCGGGCAGGTCGGGCCGCAGGGTGACGCCTTGGATCTCGGCGCCAACGGTGCCCGAAAGGCGCTTTACGCTGAGATTAGGAATTGCGCCGTCCATCGATTTTCTCCCCGGCGTTGCCGCCATTCCCTTATAGCCAGCAGCCTACGGCCTGCCCCGCCGGCTTGCCAGTCGCCCGCTGTTATAGGAGCTATTCGCCGGGAATAGGCCGCCGGGAATGATCCACCGACAATAATCCACCGGGATTGAGGGGCAGACCGCACGATGGAATTGCTGGAACTCCGCTACTTCGTGGCGATCGCCGATGCCGGCAGCCTGTCCCGCGCCGCCATCCGGCTCGGCGTCAGCCAGCCCGCGCTGAGCCGGCAGATCCGCAACCTCGAAACGGAGTTGAGCGCGGCCTTGTTCTATCGCCACGGCCGCGGCGTCGCGCTGACGGAGGCGGGCAAGCGGCTCTATGCCACCGGCACCGACATCATCCAGAAGCTGCACGGGGTGAGGGAGGAATTGCAGGCGCGCAACAGCCTCGTCACCGGCACCATCGCACTCGGCGTCCCACCGTCCATCGCCGCCACCATCGGGGCCCCGCTGGCAACGAAATTCGCCGCCCTCTACCCCGCCGCGGAACTCCACTTGCGGGAGAGTTTCAGCGGCGTTCTGGTGGAATGGGTGGAAGCCGGGCGGCTCGACCTGGCCGTGCTGTACGATGCGCGGCGCGGCCCGAGCATGCTGGTGACACCGCTGCTGCTGGAAGACCTGTTCCTGATCGAACCACCTGTTGCTCCATCGGGCGCCCCACCAGGGTCCACCGGCGCGGCGAGTGCGACGCTCGCCGAACTCGGCGCGCGGGACATGGTGCTGCCGGGGCCAGAGAACGGCCTGCGCCGGGTGCTGGATGCCGCCTGCCGCAGCGCCGGCATCAAGCCGCGGATCACCATGCAGATCGACTGCGTCGCGGCGCTGAAGCAGGTGGTGGAGGAAGGCGGCGGCTGCACCATCCTGCCCTTCGGCGCCGTGCATCGGGAAGTGCGGGACGGCAGGCTTTCCGCCCGTCCGTTCCGCACCGCCAATATGCGCGCAATGCTCGTCGTCGCCACGCCATCCCACCGCCCAGTCACGCGGTTGGCCAAGCTGACGCTGGACCTTTTGAGAGAGGAAGTGCGGAACCTGGCGGAGGCGGAAGTGCTGCGCGGCAGCGTGCGCGGCCTTTCCCAGAAGCGCCGCAGCGCGACGCCGCGCGCATAGCTCCTATAACCACGGGCGCCATGGCTGCACCCTCTCCCCCTGCCTAGGCTGGCGCGACGCTTCCAGGACCCCCGGCATGAGCCTCGCTTCCTCACCGCTTTCCGCCATCGATGCCGGCGCGCTGGAACAGATGCAGCGGCGCTGGCGCGATCAGCCGGAGTCCCTCGACGCAAGCTGGCGCGTGCTGTTCCAGGTGCTGGAGGAGTTGGACGCAGCACCCCCTGCCGCCACACCGGATGCCGAAGCCCTGCTGCGCCAGGCGATCCGCGCCCATGGCCACCTGCTCGCGCGCACCGCCCCCTTGGCCGGAGACACCACACCACCCCCCGCCGTCGCCTTCGGCGGGCATGTCGCCCCCGGCACGCTGTCCGCCGCCGATCTCGCCCGCCGCTATGGCGGGACCCTGACCGTCGAGACCGCGCATATCGACGACGCCGCCCCCCGCGCCTGGCTGCAGGCCGCCTTCGAATCCCTGCCCCCCGAGTCCGCGCCGAAGCTGCGGGAGACGCTGCACGGCCTGATCGAGGGCGATGAGTTCGAACGCTTCCTCGGCCGCAAATTCCCGACCAAGAAGCGCTTCGGCGCGGAGGGCGCGGAAGCCTTCATCCCCTTGGTGCGCCGCCTGCTGGCGGATGCCGCGGCGGCAGGGATCGAGCATGTCGTCATCGGCTCCATGCATCGCGGCCGGCTGAACCTGATGGCGACGGTGCTGCGCAAATCCGCCATCCGCATGCTGGCGGAAATCAAGGGCATGCACCCCTTCGCCGCGGATACGGCCCGCGCCGGCGACGTGCCCTATCACCTCGGCGTCGAGGCGGAACTGGACTTCGCGGGCCGCAAGCTGCGCGTCAGCCTGCTGCCGAACCCGTCGCATCTCGAAGCCATCGACCCCGTCGCCCTCGGCCGCGCCCGCGCCTTGCAGGATCTGCAGCCGGACGGCGAGGCCTGGCGCGTGCTGCCCCTCATCATCCACACGGATGCCGCCGTCGTCGCGCAGGGGCTGGTGGCGGAGACGCTGCAACTCGGCGCCACCAACGGCTTCAGCACGGGCGGCACGGTCCACATCGTCATCAACAACCGCCTCGGCTTCACGACGGAGGAGCATGAGGCGCGCAGTTCCACCCATTGCACCGGGCCGTGGAAGGCGATCGACAGCGCCATCCTGCATGTGAATGGCGATGACCCCGCCGCCTGCTGCCAGGCCGCTGGCCTCGCCCTTGGCTATCGCCAGGCGCAAGGCCGCGATGCCGTCATCGACCTCGTCTGCTATCGCCGCAACGGCCATAACGAGATCGACGAGCCGACCTTCACCCAGCCCCTGCTGTACCAGGCCATCGCCCAGCAGGTGCCGGTGACGACCAGCTTCGCCGCGCGGCTTGTCGCCGAGGGCGTGGTGACCAGCGCCGAGGTCTCATCCTGGGCGCAGGAAACGCGCGACACGCTGCAGGCCGCCTATGAACAGGCCCCCGCCTTCCGCACGAATGAAACCGGCTATCCCGGCGGCCGCTGGGCCGCGCATCTCGGCGCCGGGGCGGAACCCGATACGGGCATCGCGGAAGACCGGCTGCGCGCACTCTCGAAGGCCCTCGCCGCGCCGCCGGAAGGCGTCACCGTCCACCAGAAGCTGGGCCGCATCCTGCGGCAGCGGGAGATCGCGGAGGATGGCGCCATCGCCTGGCCGACGGCGGAGGCGCTGGCCTTCGGCAGCCTGCTCAGCACCGGGATACCGGTGCGGCTGACGGGCCAGGACGTGATGCGCGGCGCCTTCTCCCACCGGCATTTCGGCATCGCCGATACCGCCAACGGCGCGCGGCACATCAG
This sequence comes from Acetobacteraceae bacterium, assembly GCA_947478535.1. The sequence goes on along the minus strand of CANJXD010000064.1, from coordinate 3,158 downwards.
CCTGCAGCACCTGGCGCTGGACCAGGCGCCCTTTGCCGTGTTCAACAGCCCGCTTTCCGAATACGCCGTGCTCGGCTTCGAATACGGCTACAGCCTGGAACGGCCGGAAGCGCTGACGATCTGGGAAGCGCAGTTCGGCGATTTCGCCAATGGCGCGCAGATCATGATCGACCAGTTCATCGTCGCGGGGGAGGAGAAATGGTGCACGCCCTCCGGCCTGGTGATGCTGTTGCCGCACGGGCTGGAAGGCCAGGGGCCGGAGCATTCCTCGGCGCGCCTCGAACGCTGGCTGCAGATGTGCGCGCGCGACAATATCCGCTTCTGCAACCCCTCCACCCCCGCCAACTATTTTCATCTGTTGCGCCGGCAGGTGTTGATGCGCGGGCGCAAGCCGCTGGTGATCCCGAGCCCGAAGAAGCTGCTGCGCCTGCCCGCCGCCATTTCCCCGGCGACGGATTTCCTCCCGGGCACGCGCTTCCAGCCCGTGCTGGTGAAGGCCGGCGCCGCGCCCATCACCCGCGTGCTGCTCTGCACCGGCAAGATCGCCTATGAGCTGGAGGAGGAACGCGCGAAGCGCGGCGCGGCGGGTGTCGCGATCCTCCGCCTCGAACAACTCTACCCCTTCCCCGCCGCGGCGCTGGCCGCCGCATTGCGCGACTGGCCCGATGCCACCTATTGCTGGGTGCAGGAGGAGCCGGAGAACATGGGCGCCTGGAGCTGGCTTGACCGACGCGTGGAGACGCTGCTGACGGGCCTTGGTGCCCGCCTGCCGCGGCTGCGCTATGTCGGCCGGCCGGAATCGCCCTCCCCCGCCGGCAGCTTCCACGACGGCCACGACACCGACCAGCAGCGCATCGTCGCCGAGGCATTTGCATGACGAAGACCGGAATTCTGGCCGACCTTTCCGTGGTGGAGGTCTCTGCCTTCGTCGCGGCGCCGGTGGGCGGCATGACGCTGGCACAGATGGGCGCGGAGGTGATCCGCATCGACCCCATCGGCGGCAATATCGACCATGGCCGCTGGCCGCTCGCGCCCAACGGGGCCAGCCTCTACTGGGCCGGTCTCAACAAGGGCAAGCGTTCCATCTGCCTCGCGCTGAACAAGCCGGAAGGGCGGGAGATCGCGGAGGCGCTGATCACCCAGCCCGGCGAGGGCCGCGGCATCCTGCTGACCAACCTTCCCGCCAGCGGCTGGATGAGCCATGCGGCGCTGTCGGCCAAGCGCGCCGACCTCATCATGCTGAAGCTCACGGGCAACCATGATGGCAGCGGTGCCGTGGACTACACCGTGAATTGCGCCAGCGGCTTCCCGCTGGCGACCGGCACGGGCGGCGCGCCGGTCAACCATGTGCTGCCGGCCTGGGACATCGCGGCGGGGCTCTATCTCTCGACCGGCCTGCTCGCCGCCGAACGCGCGCGGCGTCGCGATGGGCAGGGGCGGGAGGTCACGCTCGCGCTATCGGATGTGATGCTCGCGACGGTCGCCAACCTTGGCTATGTCGCGGATTATCAGGTGAATGGCGCGGTGCGTCCGCCCATGGGGAACGACCTCTACGGCGCCTATGGCAAGGATTTCCCGACCAGCGATGGCCGCCGCATCATGATCGCGGCGATTTCCGGCCGGCAATGGCGCGCCATCGGCAAGGCGACGGGCCTCACAGAGAAGATCGCGATGATCGGGCCGATGCTCGATGTCGATCTCGATGACGAGGGCGGGCGCTTCGCGGCGCGGGATGCGATCTCCGCCGTCCTCGCGCCGTGGTTCGCGAAGCGCACGCTGGCCGAGGTGACGCAGGCACTGGAAGGCAGCGGCGTGCTCTGGGGCCCGTATCAGGATTTCGGCCAGCTGGTGCGCGAAGATGCGCGGTGTTCGCCCGCCAATCCGATGTTCGGCGAGATCGACCAGCCCGGCATCGGCCGCCTGCTCGCGCCCGCCTCGCCGCTGTCGTTCGGGGGCGATGCCGGACAATTGCCGCCGGTGCCGGCGCCGCGGCTTGGCGAGCAGACGGATGCGGTCCTGGCGGAACGGCTCGGCCTCACCATGTCGGCGATCGGGAAGTTGCATGATGCCGGCATCGTCGCCGGCGCGAACGGACAGTGAGATGAATGCGATCGTGACGAAGACCACCGCGCCGCAGGAGTTGCTCGCGGTGTGCGGCGCCGGCCTCCCGGCGGCGGAACGGCTGGTGGATGTGGCGCGGCGTGAGGTTGGCGCCCTGGTGGCGCCGGGCGGCAAGCCGGATGCGAAGGCTCTGGAACGCCATCAGTTCGCGGCCCATGGCCTCGCCTGGTACGCCACCTATGTCGAGGCGCTGCGGGAGACACTGCGCTGGGCGCAGCGGTTGCACGAATCCGGCCGCTTCGGCGCGGTCGAACAGGGCATCCTGCATCTCGGCTTCGCGGAGTATCTGGCGCAGCTCGCCGGCGGCGTGCCGATGAGCCAGGTGGAGATCGTCCGCCCCGGGGATCTCGGCGTGCCCACCGCCGATCTGGCCCGCTACCTCGCGGAGCCCGCCCTCGCCGCGCTGTCGGACAACCGCGCGCTCGAAGCCGTGCGCCATGACCTCGCGCTGTCCGCCGCCGAGGGGCTCTACGGCGCGCCGCACCTGCAGGATGAGCTGCTGGAAGCGACCTGGGAGCAGTTCGTGAAATTCGCCGCCGCCGAGGTGAAGCCCTTCGCGCAGGGCTGGCACCAGCGGAACGAGCTGATCCCGCTCGACCTCATCGCCAAACTGTCGGAGATGGGCGTCTTCGGGCTTACGGTGCCGGAAGAACACGGCGGCCTCGGCCTCGGCAAGGTGGCGATGTGCCTGGTCTCGGAGGCGCTGAGCGCGGGCTATATCGGCGTCGGTTCGCTCGGCACACGCTCGGAGATCGCGGCGGAGCTGATCCGCCTCGCCGGCACGCCGGACCAGCAGGCGAAATTCCTGCCCGGCATCGCCTCAGGCGCGATCCTGCCGACGGCGGTGTTCACCGAACCCGATACGGGGTCCGACCTCGGCAGCCTGCGCACGCGCGCGGTGCGGGATGGCGATATTTATCGCATCCATGGCGCGAAAACCTGGATCACGCATGGCTCGCGCTCCGATGTCATGACCCTGCTGGTGCGCACGGACCCTTCCTCCACCGGCTATGCCGGGCTTTCGATGTTCCTCGCGG
>CANJXD010000063.1 GCA_947478535.1 Acetobacteraceae bacterium | reverse complement strand
GCACCGCCTGCCAGTTGCGGGCGTAATCCTCCGCATACAGCCGCAGCACGGCGCCTTCCAATTGGCGGGGGTCGCCGGCCAGGGCAGTGACCGCTTCCGGCCCCAGCACCCAGCTTTCGGAGGATGCTTCGACGATGGCCGCCGGCAGGCGCGGCAGCAGGCCGCGATGCAACCCCTCCACCGTGAAGATGCCGGGCACCGCGAGCTCGGCGATCGGCCGGCGGGATGCGGTGGCGAACCAACGCTGCCCGGCCGCGCCGATGGCATCCGCCGGCTTCCACGGCGCCGCATTCGTCACCTGGTTGCGCAGGCGGCTGTAGATGCGCTCGGCCATCGGCAGGCGGGAGAAGATGCGCCGCGCCTGGTCCACCAGCGCGCCGTCGACGGGATAGGTGATGAAATCCTGCGCCAGCAGCGCATCCAGATGCACCGCCAGCGCATCCCGCAGCGGCGTGCCGACGGCGCCGGGGAAGGATTGCTGCCAGTCGAAGCCCATCCATTCCTTGACCAGCGCGCGGTCCAGCGGCCCCTGGCGGCCGAGCATCAGGTAGATGCGCGTCGCCTCATACAGATAGTCCGGGCGCTGCATGCCGGCGCGGATCTGCTGTTCCAGCCGGGCCAGCAGGCGCGGCAGCAGCACACGGTCCAGCGCCCGCTTGTAGGTGAGGTCCCCAGCCTCGATCAGCTTCGCTTCCTGCGAAAGCCCAGGCGTCCCGCCATCCAGGCGCGCCGCCGGCGGCAAGGCCCGCGCCGCGTCGAGATAGGGGACAACACGGGCCAATTCGTCGCTCGCCATGATGCGGTCGAGCGGCAGGCCCTGCGCCGATTGCTCCGCCGTGGCAATGGCCGCCGCCAGCCGCGCCCCGCGCGCCGCCTCGGCATTCATCGCCATATATCCCCAGGCGCCGCCGCCCAGCACCAGCACCAGCGCCGCCGCCCAGGCGCCGACCTGCACCAGCCGCCCGCGCCGCGTCTGCCCGCCATCGCGCGCGGCGAGCCGGGCCTCGTTGAACACCACCTCCCGCAGCAGGCGGCCGAGGAAGTAGCTGCGCCCCTTCTGCCCCATGATGGAGGCGGGCCGGCGCGGATCGAGCCCGAAGGCGCGGGACAGCGCCCCGGTCAGGCGGTCGATCGGCGTGCCTTCCTGGGTGCCGGAGGTGAAGTAGATACCGCGCAGGAAGGGCGCGGGGTCCAGCTTCGAGCCACCAAAGGCCGCGGTGACGAAGGCCGCCAGCGGCGCCTCCATCGAGGCGAACTGCGCCGGGAAGCCGCCGATCCTGGCCCGCTGTTCCGGGCCGCGTTCGGCCTGGAGGCGTTCCAGCAGCCGGTCCTGCAGGCGCTTCGTGAGTGCGGCGAACTCCTCCCCAAAGCGGGCGGCATGGCCCTCTGGCCCCGCCACCGCCGGGAAGGTCACGCCCCAGACCTGGCTGCGCGCCTCCTTGTCGAGGTCGTCGAAGAACTCGCTGAAGCCGTTGATGAGGTCCGCCTTGCTGACCAGGAAATACACTGGCAGCCGCTGGCCGAGCTTCTGTTCCAGCTCCCGGATGCGCCGGCGCACGGTCTGCGCGTGCTGGTCCCGCTGGGCCGCATCCAAGCGGCTGATCATATCCGCCCCGAAGGCGACGACAACACCGTTCAGCGGCTGCTTCGGCCGCTGCGTCCTCAGCAGGTCAAGGAAACGCTCCCACCCCGCCTTGTCCGCGCCCGCATCGGAATCCTGCGTGGTGTAGCGGCCGGCGGTGTCGATCAGCACGGCCTGTTCGGCGATCCACCAATCGCAGTTCCGCGTGCCACCGACCCCGGCGACGCGCCCGGCGGCAAGCGGGAAATCGAGGCCCGAATTCTGGATCGCCGTCGTCTTGCCGCTGCCGGGCGGGCCGATGATGACATACCAAGGGCGCTCATACAGATAGCCGCCCTTGCCGCCGCCGGCGGATTTCAGCGCGCCCAGCGCCTCCGCCAGCCGGGCAGACACGGCGCCTTCCTCGGCGCTGACGGCCGCGGCCGCCTTGTCCTTCTGCGCCCGTGCATCGGCGACACCGGCGACCAGCGCGTCATCCCGCCCCTGGCGGCGCCGCACCATGATGATGAGGACGATAAGCCAGACCAGGACAGGGATCGCGGCCAGCAGGGCGAGCAGCCACAGCGCCTCGATCCCCAGGAAGACCGGCGCGAAAATCCAGATCACCGGCACCAGCACCACCGCGCCGAACAGCGCGCCGAGGGCGGGGATGGACACCATCGCGGAAAGCAGGGCTTTCATCTCAGCGGCCCTCACGCATCAGCACGACCTCGATGCGGCGGTTGGTCTCCCGCCCCTCCGGCGTGGCATTGGTGGTCAGCGGTTCGGTATCGGCACGGCCGACCGCGGTGAAGCGCGCCGGGGCGCCGGTGGCCGCCGCGATGATGTCCTTCGCCGCCTCCGCCCGCGCGCCGGACAGCGCGAAGTTGGAGGGGAAGCGCACGGTGCGGATCGGCTGGTTGTCCGAATGGCCCAGCACCATCACGCGCCCCGGCTCCGTCCGCAGCGCCTGGCCGATGCGGCTCAGCAGCGGGTTGAAATTCTGTTCCACCGAGGCGCTGCCGCTGGGGAACATGCCGCGCCCGGCTATGCGAATCATCAGCCGCCCGGCGTCGCCTTCCACCGTCACCAGCCCTTGCTGGATTTCAGGCGCGAGGAAGGTGCGGACCTTCTCGATAAGGTCCGGCTCGGCCGAAGGCGGCGGCGGAGGCGGTGGGGCGGGTGGCACCGGCGGCGCCGTGCGGTCGATATCCGGGGGCGCGCCCGGCGGCAGGCCCATCAGCCGCGCCTGCAAGCCATCCCCGCCCTCATTCACCTGGTCGGAAATCCAGACATAGCCGAAGGCCAGCAGCGCGATGGCCACCGCCGCCGCTACCCAGGCCGGCACGCTGCGCCCGGGCCCGCGATGCGGGGCGTCGACGCCGCGCCAGCTGGGCGAAAGCTCCCGCTCCCAATTCCCGCGCAGCTGCACCAGAAGCTGGTAGAGCCCTTCGCGGATGCGATCGAGTTCCGCATGCCCGCGCGGCGCCAGCCGATAGCGCCCCTGGAAGCCAAGCGAGAGGCAGAGGTAGCAGATCTCCAGCGCGTTGAGGTAGCGGCCGGGGTCCTTCTGCATGCCCGAGAGCAGGTCGAAGAAGCGCTCGCCGCTGCGGGTTTCCTGATGGAAGGTGGACACCAGCGACTGCGTCGCCCAGCCACTGGATTGCCCCCAGGGGGTCGCCAGCGCCACGTCGTCGATCGCGGCGCACAGCGCGTAATGCGCGGCACGCAACTGGTCCACCGGCGTGTCCAGCGCGCGGCATTCGCCTTCGAAGGTCCGCAACGCGCGCGTCGCGCGTTCGCGCAGTTCCTCGGGGTTCTGCACCTGTGCGGCCTGCGGCCCGGCACCGAGGCGCGCCACCAGATCCAGCAAGGGCGCCGCGGCCGCGGCCATGGGCGAAAGCCCCACCTTCGGCAGCGACTCCGCCTCCCCCGCCATGCGGGGTGCTGTGGGCATCGGCGCTGTGGCCGGCCCCTGCGTTGCGCGCGGTGGCGGCGGCGGCGGCGCGCCGCCAGCGGGGCCTCGGACGACCGTGCGGTCGCTGTCGTCGGGTTCGGAGAAGGGGTTGTCGCTCATGCCCGGATTGCCCAGAGCTCCATGCGCAGATTCGGAAAGTCACCGGAGACGTGCACGGCGAAGCCGCCCGAGGTCTGCATCTGCTGCCAATGCGGGGACGTGCGATCGAGCTCGAAATACACCGCGCCGGCGTTGAACGGAATCTGCCGCGGCGCGACCGGCAGCGGCCGCACGGCAATGCCGGGCAGCGCCACGTTCACGAGCTCACGGATATGCTCGACGGCGCCGATCTTCACCTGGTTCGGGAATATCCGGCGGATCTGCTCGCCCGGAATATCCGCCGCGACCGTCAGGACAAACTGGCTGGCGCGCAGCAGGTTGCGGTCATTGATCGCGCCGACCCGCACGCCGAACTTGCGATCCTGCAAGGGGATCGAGACCGCATTCGTCTCCAGCACCGCGGAGAGCGAACGGCGAAGATCCGCCACCACCGGCGCGAAGCTGCGTTGCAGGTCATCATGGCGATAGGCGGGATAGGCCGTCGCGCGCTTGTCGGGCGCGGTGAAGGTGGCCAGTTCCCCGGCGAGTTGCACCAGCGCTGCGAACAGCGCCTCGGGGTGCACATTCCCCGCATCCGCCCAATGCGCGATCAGCGGCTGCCAGCGATTCACCGTCTGCAGCAGCAGGAAATCCGCGACATCGGCGACGCCTCGCGCCCCCGGCTGGCCAAGCCTGGAGGCCAGAGCCTCACCCCGCTGGCCCAGCATGCCGACGAGTTCGGCGACAAGGTTGTTCAGCACGCTGACGGCCGAAACCCGGAGGCACGGCGCGATGAAGCGTTCATCCAGCACCACCCGCCGGTCCGCCTGCACTTCCACCACGCGGGCGAGGCCGAGGCAGGCATAGCCCGCGCGTTCCTCGGTCTCCAGCATGTAGCGCATGCGCAGCTTCCCGATCGAAAGCTCGGCCGGCATGGTGCTGTCGGAATGGGTGTCGAAGGCTTCGAAGCTGCGCAGCGTGTGGCGCGCGCGCATCGCTTCCGGCCCGGCATCGGCGGCGGCCACTTCCGGGCTGCCCGCCTGGCGCAGCGGCAGCGCCAGATAGATCACGGCGTTGCGCGTGCCCTCCGGCAGGTCGAGCGGCAGGGGGGAATCGGCGCTGCCGGGGATGCCGAAGGGTGTCCCATCCTCCATCACCCCCGCCGCGCCGGACAGCGCGAAGCGCCCCGCCGCCAGCAGGTCCCGGTCCAGCGCCATTTCCGTGATGCCCCAGGGGTGCGGCCGCAGCGGTGCGACGCGCGCCTGCAACAGGTGCTCCGCGTGCCGGTCCTGCTGCTGGAAGTGCTGAGCGCGGAGAAACATTCCCTCCTGCCAGACCACCTTATCGTGCCAGACCATCCTGTTCCGTCATCCCTTTTGCACAGCGCGACCGCGCGGTGGCGTTGTGCGAAGCCTACACGTCTTCCCGTCGTCCGGTCGCCTGTTCGTAGGCGCGGGCGAAAGCCTTGCCGAAGGCGCTGTCGAAATCATCCTCGAACTGGTCGACAAGCTGGGCGTGGCGGCGGCGATACGCCTCCCACAGCCGCCTTTCCCGCGCGCCGGGCAGCAGGCCGCCGCCGGGGTCCTCGGCTTCCAGGGATGCGGGGGAAAGCCGGTCCAGAAGCGCCCGCGCCGCCGCCTGGGTCGCTGCCAGGGCGGCGACCTGGTGCGCGGTCAGGTCATCGACCGCCTCCTGCATCGCCTTCAGCGCCGGCGTCCGCGGATCCAGCAGCGCGGCGAGCGCCTGTTCCTCGGTCGCCGCGAACTTGACCGGGTTGTTGTTGGAGGCGCGCAGCATGGTCTGCTCGATGCGGAATTCGCGCTTCACATCGGCCCGCGCGATCAGCAGGGCGCGCATGCCGCCAATGGCCGCGCGCATGACCGCGCCGGTCATCCGCAGCGCGGCATCCGGGTCTCGCAATGCATGCGCGGCCATCGCCGGCGGCACATCGGCACCTTCCAGCACCAGGGCCAGCGCCGCCGCCAGATCACCCGGCATTCCAGAAGGGGCCGCGACCGGGGCTGCAACCGGGGCCTGTGGCGGCGGCGGGGGCGCAGCCATCACGGGCCTCGGTGCCGGGGCCGCAGGCGCGAGAGGCGTCGGCGCGGGGGGCCCACCCGAGAAGGGGGAGGGCAGATCCCCTGGCTCGGCGAAGGGATCGAAGGCCAGGGGTTGCGGGGAAGCCGATGGCGGAGCCGCGAAAGGATCCCTCGCCGGGGCCGCCAAAGGCTCACTCGGTGCTGCGGCGAAGGAGTCTCGAACGGGCGCGGCGAAGGGTGGCGGTGACGCCGCCGGCGGCGGCCAGGCCGGTGGAGACATGGCTGGCGCCGGCTGCACCGGTGCTGGTCGCGCCGGGGCCGGGGCCGGACGTGCCGGGGCCGGCTGCGGCGTCAGGTCGAGGTCCCAGTCATCCGGGATTACGGATTTCCCCGCGGGCAGCGAGGGCGGCACCATGAAGGCCTCGGCCGTCGCTGGTTGGTGGTCCGGCATCGGCGCGCCATCCCCGAAGGGATCGAAATCATCCGGCAGCAGCGACGGCCGCCCGATCTCGCCACCCGCGCCACCACCCATCGCGCCGCCGCCCATGCCCGGCAGCGGTGCCGCGCCGAAGCCCAGCGGTTGCGCAGGGTTGGCGTAGGCCGCGCTGGCATAGGAGGGCGGCGCGGCAAAGGGGTCTTCCCCCCAGCCACCACCCTGGCCCTTGCCAGCGCCCATCCCTTGTCCCGGCCCAGGCCCCATCCCAAGGGCGGCGGCCTCGGCGATCCGCACCTCGATCTCATAGGCGCCGAGCCGCAGCCGGTCCCCGTCCTGCAACGGGCGCACCTGGTCACGCCCGACCGGCTGATCCCCGTGGTTCACGAAGGTCCCGTTGGTCGAGACATCGCGCAGTTGCCAGCCGCCGCCGAAAAATTCCACCACGCAATGGCGCTTCGACAGCACGCGGTCCGGATCGGCCAGCGGCCAGTCGCATTCGGCGCCACGCCCGAGCGCGATTTCCCCGCCCGTGGCGCGCCGTTCCTCCGGCACCACGGCATCCGGGCATCGCAGGACGGAAAGCGTGATCTCGGACATCGTCGCCTCAGCCGCCGATCAGCACGGTGGGGAAGCCCATGATGATGGCCCCGCCATGCGCACAGGTATCGCCGATGCGGGCCGCCGGCATCTTGCAGACCAGCACCGTGACGCTGCCCTTCACGATCACATCCGGGGGGCCGACGCAGACGCACATGTCGGTAATCCGCGCCTGCGGCATCTTGCCCGTCAGCACGGTGGGCGCGCCGGTGATGATCGGCCCCCCGACATGCGGGATCGGCACCGGCGCGGGCGTCACCATCGGGCAGAGATGCATGTCCGTGATGCGGGAGGCGGGCATTCCGGGCATCTCAGTTCTCCTCCGGCGCGATACGGCCGGCGCCGCCCGCCGCGATATCCCGCGCCGCGATCAGGAAGCGCGAAAGCCGATCCTGCGCCCGTTCGGGCCGCAGGCGCACCGCTGCCAGCACCACCCCACCGCTGATGGCCACACCCGTCAGATGGTCCGGCGGCGGCACGGCCGGCTGGCCCGCGGGCGCCATGCTGCCGCTGCTCCAGAACGCGCCAACGGCGGCCCAGGCTTCGGGGGAGCGGAAGGCCGTGCGCTGGGCGGCTTCCATCGCCGCGCGGCGCAGCCCGTCATCGCCGGGCTTGCGGACCCAGGCCTCGGCGGCCAGCAGCGCCTCCGCGTCCAGCTTCTCCAGCGCCGGGTCGGGCACGGCGCGGGCGCACATGCACCCCCACCACACCGCCTCGCGCTTCGGCAGCGCATGCGCGGCCAGGCGCGCGGCTTCGTTCCGCAATCCGGCGGCTTCCAGTTTCAGGATGCCCTCGGCGGCGGTCTGGATGCCGGAGAGCAGGGAGGCGGCCGCCGGCTCAAGCTCCAACCGCGGCAGCAGCGGCGCGAGCGGGGAGGCCAGCTTGGGAAGGTTCTCGGCCATGGTCAGTTGATCATCACAATGCCGCCCTCGACCTGCACAAGAGCATCAGCCTTCTCCTGTACAAGCAAGGACTTCGTCTTGTGCAGGAGCTGGGCTTCCTGCTGGATCATCATGCCCTTGATCGTGACGCCGGTCTGGTCGATCACCACGGTGCTCTGGCCCACCTTCAGCGTGATGCTCTGCATCGCCTCCATGGTGATGGCGCCGAGCGCGCATTTGACGGACAGATTGCCCATCTTCAGCTCGGTCGCGTCATTGCCCATCTTGATGGTGGTGGACCGGTTGCCGGTATCGATCGACAGCGTGTCGTTGCCCATCTTGATGGTGTCGCTACGGTTGCCCTTTTCGAGCGTCAGCGTGTCGTCCGCATCCTTGATCGTCACGGTCCGCGAATTCTTCACCGTCTCGGTCTGGTCATGGCCGATGGTGCGGGTCTCGTCGTTCTCGACGTCGACCTTCAGGTCTTTCTCCGCGTGCAGCTCGATGAACTCGCTGCCTTTCTTGTCCTCGAACAGCAGCTTGTTCGCATCCGCCGCGCTGTCGGATTTGTAGCTGCGCGTGAGATACCCGCTCTGCGCCTTGTTCGTGCCGGGCTTGAAGGGCGGCACGGCATCCTTGCCATAGACCGAGCCCACCACCAGCGGCCGATCCGGATCGCCATCCATGAAGGCGACCATCACCTCATCGCCGACGCGCGGCAGATACCAGGCGCCGCCCCAGCTGCCCGCCACGGATTGCATCACCCGCACCCAGCAGGAGGAGGTGTCGTCATCCTTGGCGAAGCGGTCCCAGCGGAACTTCACCTTGATGCGGCCGAACTGATCGACGTGGATCTTCTCGCCCGAGGGGCCGGTGACCTTGGCGGAATAGACGCCCGCCATCGAAGGCCTGGGATGCCGGGGTGGGGGCACGTAGCGTCGGCCGGCCAGCACCAGCGACAGCGCGCCGTTATAGGCCTCCGTCCCGCCGGACCCGGACACCAGGCCCGATGTGTCCACCGCTTCATGCCGCGTACCGGTGATGACGTATTGGCGGGTCTCCTCGGTATCGTCCTCCTTCTTGATGGAGACGGATACCCGCAGCCCCGCCATGTTGCGCGGGTCCAGCGTGCGGGCCTGGTATTCTTCCGACCGCGCCTCCTGGTCCGACATCGCGACCTCGGCGGAGGGATTGCCCGGCCGCGTGCTCATGCCCCCCGGCCAGAAATAATTCTCCGTCCCGGACCACTGGTTGGCTTCTTCGTTGTAGGTGCGGGTCGCCTTGGTTTCTTCCTGCACCTCGGACGGCTTGCTGCGCTGTTCGTCCATGTCCTGGAAGAAGGTCTGGAAGCTGCGCGCGCGATTCATCCGGCGCCAGGCGCCGTAGATGTAAAGCCCAGGGTCGCCGTGCCGCGCGGTGACAAGGGCGGGTTCATCCTGCGGGAAGGCGAAGCCGCCTGCGGCCACGCACATCTCATGCGCGCCGACGCTGTGCTTGAAGTAGTAGGTCAGACCATGCTCCTCCAGCAGGCGGGAGATGAAGGCGAGGTCCGTTTCGTTGAACTGGGTGCAATAAGGAATGGGCTTCGTCGACACCATGTTCCAGCTTGGGCCCGGTAATCCGTGCTGGTCCAGCACGTACCTAACGATGTCCTGCGCCGACTTTTCCTGGAAGATCCGGCAATTGCGGCGCAGGCCAAGCCGCCAGAGATTCGGCACCGCGACCAGCCGGTAGATCATCCGCCCCGCCGCGCCGGGACCGATGCGGCGGAATTCCGCCACCACGCCATGGAAGTGACGCACCAGCGGCTCCGGCCCGCGCTGCGTGACGGTGACCGTGATCTCCTGCGTCATCAGCTTGTCGGGCAGCAGGCCGGGATCCTTGCCCAGCACCTCTGCCTCGATGGCATAGGGCAGGCCCAGCTCCTCCGTCACCGAGAGCTTCACGACCGTCAACGCGCCATCCCCGAGGGGTGTCTTGATCGTTAATAGCCGGGTAGGCTGCATGCCGACCTGGACCTCCTCATATCGCCGTCCCTGCAACAGTAAGCGCGGCGCGTGACTGCTTGGCACGATAGACGGGCCAGGGCCAGGACGGAAGCAAGCCCTTGCCCTCCGCGACACGCAACGCGACGGCGCGAAACATTTGAGGGTGGCCGCCCGCCCGATGGGTTGGTAGCCTGCCCCGCCACGCCATCACCCGAGGACCTGTCATGCACCGCAGCCCCGGCATCGCCGCCACGGACGCTTCGCCCGCCAAGCCCGGCCGCGCGAACCCCGCGCTGCCCGGCCGCGCGAAGCGCGGCGTCGCCGTCCTCACCGCGGCCCTCATGCTCGCGGGCTGCGTCACCACGCGCGATGGTCGCATTGGCGCCGATGACGGTGCCGACCCCTGCCGGATGCAGGTCGTCGCCCTCGACAGCACCGGCAATTTCTTCGGCGAGGACATCATCCGTGGCGCCGCCATCGGCGCGGTGGGCGGTGCCGCGCTCGGCGCGCTGCTCGCTGCCGCGACCGGCCAGCGCGGCGGCGGTATCGCCGCGGGGGCGGCGATCGGCGCCGTCAGCGGTGCTGCCATCGGTGGCACGGCCGGCTACCTCTCCGCCCGCCAGCAGCAGGCGCAGGACCAGGCCTCCCTCACCACCGCCGTGGCGACCGATCTCGCGGCGGAAAACGCCCAGATCGACCGCAGCTGGGTCGCCTACACCCAGTTGATGGACTGCCGCTTCAGCACCGGCCAGCGGGTGCGCGAGGCGTTCCGCGCCGGCCGCCTCGCCCGCGACCAGGCCGAGGCCCAGCTTGCCGATGTGCGCGCCCGCACCCGGCGGGACCTGGCACTCGCCCGCAGCATCAACGACAAGATCGGTGAGCGCGGCCAGCAATTCGACGTGGCGATCGAAAACCTCGCCCCCGGCACCAAGGAACAGGTGATGACCGGTGCGCGGGTCAGCCGCGCCGTCCCCGTCCAGGCCCGCGCCACGGTCGCCCTGAAGCTGCGCCCGGAAGCCGCGGCGCCGGAAGTGGCCCAGGTCTCGGCGCGAGAGGCGGTGACGCTCCGCCCCTCCTACAACGGCTTCACCATGGTGGAGACGGCCTCCGGCGTCCGTGGTTACGCGCCTGTCGGCGCCTTCCCCGAGGCACGCAACCTCGGCGCCGCACCGCCGCAGGTCATGGGCTCGACCAGCGGCGATTTCCGCTCCCTCGCCGCCAGCAACATCGCCCGGCGCGACAATTTCTCGCAGAGCATCGAGAACGCCGATCGCCTGGCGCAGGGCCAGGGCTTCGAACTCGCGAGCTGATCGCATCATGGCCGCCCTGCGCAGGCTGATGGCCGCCGCTTTCGCGGCGGTCTGCATGGGCGGCCTCGCGGCCATGCAGGGTTCCGTGGCGCAGGTCGCTGTTGCCCAGAACCCGGCCGAGCCCCCACAGCAGCCCTTCCTGCGAGTGGAAGCGGCGGCCCATACCGCGCCGATCGCGCGCCTCGCCATCGACCAGGCGGGGCGCCTGCTCGCCACCGTGTCCGACGACAAGACGCTGCGGCTCTGGGACCTGCCGGAGGGCACGCCGCGCGCCGTGCTCCGCCCCCCCATCGCCCCGGAAGCGGAGGGCGAGCTTTACGCCGTCGCCCTCAGCCCGGATGGCCGCCGCGCCTTCGCCGCCGGATACACCGGCGCGACCTGGGACCGGGCCTTTGCCATCTATGTGTTCGACACCACCACCGGCCGCCTCGCCGCGCGCCTGCCCGGCCTGCCCGCGCCGGTGCAGCACCTCGCGGTCTCGCCCGACGGCACGCGCCTCGCCGCGGCGTTAGGCGGGCGCGCCGGCATCCGGGTTTGGGATGCGCGCAATGGCAGCGCCCTGTGGGACGATGCCGGGGCGCTGGGCCCCGTGCGGATGGTGGCCTTCGACCCCGCCGGCGAACGCCTCGCCGCCACCAGCGCCGATGGCCGGGTCCGCATCTTCGACCGCCAGGGCCGACGGATCGCGGAGCGCATTCCGCAGCAGGGAGCCCGGCCATTCGGCCTCGCCTGGTCGCCGGATGGCGGGCTGATCGCCATCGGCTTTGAGGACCGGCTACGCGTCGAGGTCCTGTCCGCGGCAGACCTCCGCACCGTCTTTACCCCCGATGTCGCGGGCTTGCAGGGCGAGGGCCTGCCCGCCCTGGCCTGGGCGCATGATGGCCGCGGCGGCGTGCAACTTCATGCCGCGGGCTATGCCCGCCGAGCGGTCGCGGCGAACAATGCCCGCGGCGGAGCCGCAGATACCACCCGCGGCGTCACCGCCCCTGGCGCCACGCCCGGCGCCACCGAGGCGCGGCGCGAATTCGTCATCCGCCGCTGGGGCGATTTCGGCCTCGGCCCGGCCACCGACATCGCCGCCTCCCGCGATGCCATCGCCCATCTGCTGCCCCTGCCCGAAGGCGGGTTGGTTTTCGCCGCCGCCGATCCCGGCTGGGGCCGCCTCGCCCCCGATGGAACCCTTGCCACCGCACCGCGCCCACCGGGGGCGGATTTCCGGAACACCGGGCCGATGATCGCCGCAAGCGCGGACGGCACCCGGCTGCGCTTCGCCCTGCGGCCCGGGGAGGCATCCCTGGTTTTCGATTCGCTCGCTGGCAGCCTGACTGCCGCCACCGAGGAAGCAGGCTTCGCCACCGCCCTCACCAGCGGCCCGCGGCTGAATGTCTCCGACTGGCGCAACGCCAATCGCCCGCGCCTCGGCCAGGTGCCGCTCCGGCTGGGGGAGGGTGAATTCTCCCGCAGCGCGGCGCTGCTGGCCAATGACCAGGGCGTGCTGCTCGGCACCGATACGCATCTGCGCCTGTTCGATGCCGCCGGGCGGCCGCTGGCGTCGCTGCCGGTGCCGGGCGCGGTCTGGGGGCTCACCTTGGCGGGCGATGTCGCGATCGGCGCGCTCGGCGATGGCACGCTGCGCTGGTGGCGGATCGGCGCGGCCGGGATTGCCGAACAGGCGGCGCTGTTCGTCCATGCGCCGACCAGGCGCTGGGTGCTCTGGACGCCGGAAGGGCTGTTCGACCATGCGCCGAATGGCGGGCAGGAACTCGTCGGCCTGCATCTCAATGGTGGGCGCGCGCAGACGCCGGAATGGGCCAGCTTCCAGCAGGCCTATCGCGCACTCTACGCCCCCGGCGCCGTGCGCGCGCGGATCGCCGGCGATGGTGCGCCGGCCCGCGAGAGGCTGATCCAACTCGGCGAACTGCGCCAGCGCGTCGGCCGCCTGCCCGTCCTCGCCCCCGGCTCGGCCTGCGCCGTCACGCCCACGGGGTGCGCGCCGCTCGCCTGGGATGCGCGCAGCCTGCCCGCGGGCACCACCGCGCTCCGCCTCGGCTTTACCGCCGGCGATCGCGGGCTTGGCCTCGGGCCGCTCGATATCCTGGTCAATGACCGCATTGCCGCGCGCATCGAAGCCGGGCCCGGCGCGCTGCAGGCCGAAGTGCCGCTCGATGCCGGCGTGAACCGGATCGCCACGCGGCTCTACGCCGAGGATCGCGCGCTGTTCGCGGAGGGCCCGACGCTTGATCTTCGCCGCCTTGGGGAAGCGGAGCCGGAGCCCGGCGCGGGCCGCCTGCTTGTGCTGGCCATCGGCGTGAACGAATACGCGAACCCCGCGCTCAACCTGAACTTCGCGGCGCCGGATGCGCAGGTGGTGGCGGAGACACTGCGCGCCCGCGCCGCCGGACTGTTCCGCGATGTCCGCATCACCGTGCTGCGGGACCGCCAGGCGACGCGGCGCGGCGTGCTGGATGCGCTCGATGCAGTGGCGCGCGAGGCCCAGCCGATTGACACCTTCGTGCTCTACATCGCCGGCCATGGCGTGCGGACGGAGCCGGACCAGCGCTTCCTGTTCCTGCCCCATGACGTCACCGACACCAGCAACTGGACCACGCTGCGCCGCCAGGGGATCGAGGATTCCGCCCTCGTCGCCGCCATCGCCCGCATCCGCGCGCGCGATGGGCTGCTGCTGCTGGATACCTGCCACGCCGGGCAATTGACGATGGACCAGCTCTCCGCCCTCGGCAACGAGACGGGCCGCTATCTGCTCGCCGCCTCGACCTCGGTGCAGGAGGCGCTGGACAGCTACGATGACCGCAACGGCGTCTTCGCCTTCGCACTGCGCGAGGCGCTGAGCGGCCGAGCGGCCTCAGACGGCGAAGGCCGGGTCAGCGCACTGGCGGTGGGGGAATGGGTGACGCGGCGCGTGCCGCAACTCGCCGCCGAGAAGCGCCACCAGCAGGACGCGGTGTTCCGCACGGCGAGCCGTGAATTGCGGAGCTTCCCGCTTGCCCTGATCCCGCGCTGATCCTGATCCCGCGCTGCCGACACCGGCGCATCAGGCATGAAAAAGCCGGCCGGGGTGTGAACCCCGGCCGGCCCGGTCGCCGCGCCTCAGCCGGACTTCGCCATGGCGAGGTCGTAGATCACGTGGCCCGTCGTCGCCGACTTGAACTTGTCGTCGATCTTGATGTACTCGCTGTCGAACTTCGAGAAGTTGAGCGAGAAGCTCTCGTTCGGGCGGTCACCGCCGCAGCTGATGCTGTAGCCGCTGACCAGCGTGTTCTCCAGGATGTACTTCTGGTAAGCGATATGCTTGCCGCTGTTGTCGGTCTGGGTCAGATGGACCTCGACCTTCTCGGACTTGCCGCCGATCGCTTCCTTCAGCAGCAGCGGGGAGAAGGAATCCATCGTCTTCGTCATGGTGATCTCGGAGATGCTCGGCGCGCTCGCCTCGCGCTTCGAAGCGCCCCCGGACCCGGCGGAGATGCCGCGGCCGACGCCCCACTGGAAGCTGTGGACCTCGATCCAGTCCTTGTAACCCTCCGCCGTGACCTCACCCTTCTTGTCGGCGTACTTCATGTAGATTGCCATGACCTGGTCCCTTGCTCCTGTCTAACCTGCCGTCCCCGCCTCTCGATTCCTCGGCCGCGGGGCCCTTCAGCCGAGGTCGTACTGGAAGCCGCCGGCATCGTTCATGCCGACATGCACCCGTGCGATGTCCTCCCCACGCGCCAGCTTCTCCAGGATCCCGGCGGAAAGCTCGGGCAGGAGGGTGCGGCTGAGGATGTTGTCGATGTTGCGCGCCCCGCTTTCGACTTCCTTGCAGCGGGAGACGATGGTCTCCGGCACGCTGTCATCGAATTCGAGCGGCACGCCGTAGTTTTCCTTCACCCGCTTGCCGATGCTGCGCAGCTTCAGGATGCAGATCTTCTTCAGGATCTCATCCGCCAGCGGGTAGTAGATCACGGTGTTGCAGCGGCCGAGGAAGGCCGGCTTGAACACCTTCAGCAGATCGGGCTGCAAGGCATCGCGCAGCGGCTCCGGGTCCGGCGCCGTCTCGGGGTCCGCGCAGAGCTTGGCGATGGTGTCGGTGCCGGCATTCGACGTCATGATGATCACGCAGTTGCGGAAGTCGATGTCCCGCCCCTCGCCATCCTTCATCTGGCCCTTGTCGAAGACCTGGTAGAACACGTCCTGCACGCCGGGATGGGCCTTCTCCATCTCGTCGAGCAGCACCACGGAATAGGGCCGGCGCCGCACCGCTTCCGTCAGCACGCCGCCTTCGCCATAGCCGACATAGCCGGGCGGCGAGCCCATAAGGAGCGAGACCTTATGCTCCTCCTTGAACTCGCTCATGTTGATGACGGTGAGGTTCTGTTCCCCGCCATACAGCAGGTCCGCCACCGCCAGCGCGGTTTCGGTCTTGCCGACGCCGGAAGTGCCGGCCATCAGGAACACGCCGATCGGCTTGCGCGGATCGGTCAGCCCGGCGCGGCTGGTGCGGATGGCCTGGGCGATCGCGTCCAGCGCATGGTCCTGGCCGACCACGCGTTCCATCAGCTTCTGCTTCAGGTTCAGCACGGTCTTGATCTCGTCGGAGACCATCCGGCCGACCGGGATGCCGGTCCAGGTCGCGACCACCTCGGCCACCGCCTGCCCATCCACCACGGGATGCACCAGCGGCTCCTCGCCCTGCAACGCCTTGAGCTGCGTCGTCGCCTCGGCAAGCGCGATCTTCGCGGCTTCGCCCTCGGCGGCAGGCGTCGTGCCCTCGATGCCGGCAGCAGCCGTTTCCGCCTTCGCGCGCAGGTCGCGCATGGTGGAAACCAGCGCCTTCTCCTCAGCCCAGCGCAGGTTCAGCGCGTCGAGCTCGGCCTGCACCCTCTCGCGGTCCGCTTCCAGCGCCAGCTTGCGCGCGGCATGGTCGGCGCCCGTCGCTTCCTCACGCCCGATGGCGCCAAGCTCGGTTGCGATCAGTGCGAGGCGCCGCACACGGTCCTCGACTGGTGCCGGCACCGCGGCCTGGCTCATCGCCACGCGGGCGCAAGCGGTATCGAGCAGCGAGACACCCTTGTCCGGCAACTGCCGGGAAGGAATGAACCGCGCGGAAAGCTTCACCGCATCGATGATCGCCTCGTCCAGGATACGGACGCCGTGGTGCTTTTCCAGCGTGGCGACCAGGCCGCGCAGCATGGCCATCGCCAGCGGCTCGGAAGGCTCATCCACCTTCACGACCTGGAAGCGCCGCGTCAGCGCCGCGTCCTTCTCGAAGTACTTCTTGTATTCGGCCCAGGTCGTGGCGGCGACGCAGCGCAGCTCACCGCGCGCCAGCGCCGGCTTCAGCAGGTTCGCCGCATCATTCTGCCCGGCCTGGCCGCCGGCACCGATCAGCGTATGCGCCTCATCGATGAACATGACGATCGGGGTCGGGCTGGCCTTCACCGTATCGATCACGCCCTTCAGGCGATTCTCGAACTCGCCCTTCACCCCGGCGCCGGCCTGCAACAGGCCAAGGTCGAGCGACATCAGCTGCACGCCCTTCAGCGCATCCGGCACGTCGCCGGAAGCAATGCGCAGGGCAAGGCCTTCCACCACCGCCGTCTTGCCGACGCCAGGCTCACCGGTGAGGATCGGATTGTTCTGCCGCCGCCGGGTCAGGATATCGACCATCTGGCGGATTTCGGAATCACGCCCGAGGATCGGGTCAATCTTGCCCGCCTTCGCCTGCGCCGTCAGATCCGTGCAGAACTGGTCGAGCGGCCCGCTGCCGCGCGGTGCATCCCCCGCCGGCGCCGCACCACCGCCTGCGCCGGAGGATGCGTTCGCGGCTTCCGCCTGCGCCGCTTCCTCGCTGCCCGAGGCGAGGTCATTCAGGTTCTTCCGCACCAGATCCGCCGGCAGGGCGGACAGCGTCGGGCTGCTGTCGCGCAGCGTACGGGCAAGCGCATCATCGGACAGCAGCGCGGCCAGCAGGTGGCCGCTGCGGATGCGGCTGGACCCGGCCTCCAGCGAGGCGATCAGCCAGGCCTCGCGCAGCCAGGTCACGATATCAGGGGAAAGCGACGGCGCCCGCGCATTGCCGGTCCGCATCTTGTCGAGCGCCCGCGTCAATTCCGCTGAGACGCGCCCGGCATCGACTTCCCGCTTGCGGAGGATGGCGGCGACGTCGCTGCCAGCGGTCTCCACCAACTTCAGCAGG
>CANJXD010000062.1 GCA_947478535.1 Acetobacteraceae bacterium | reverse complement strand
TTGCTGGCCGAGCGCGCCCGGGGGGGCAACGGGGGTGGAAGCAGCGTCGCGCCCACAGCCCAGGGCGGCGGCGGCAAGGGGGCGGAGGACCGCCAGGTGCGCGCCCTGACCCGCGCCCAGTTGGCGCCGCTGCGCACCCGGCTGAAGGAGATCGAGAAGCAAATCGAGCGGCTGAACCTCGAATCAGGGCTGATCGAGAGGAAGCTGGGCGACCCCGCGACCTATGCCTCCCGCAAGGCGCAGGACATCGCCTGGGCCACCACGCGCCGCGTCGTCCTGGCCCGCCAGGTGGCGACGCTGGAGGAGGAATGGCTCGACATCTCCGGACAACTCGAAGGCGCGGCCTGACAGGTCAGGGGTTAGGCCGGACCGGGCGGGGCGGCGGGGGTTGCAGCATGTCCTCCGCCAGGGTGCGGCGGAGGAAGGTGGGCCAGAGCGCCCGCGGGGTCCCCGGCTCCGGCGCGGCGACGACCGCCTCCGCCGCGCTCTCCTTCGCCGTTGTCTCCATCGGCCAGCCCATATCGCGTTCCTCTCACGGTTTCCCGAGGCGCGTGCTCAGCGGTGAGGCTGCGCGAATCCCCCACGGTTCCGCAACCCGATAGGCGTGCGGTGCCGCAAGGGTGATGCCAGGACCTTCAACTGCCGATCCGGCGCAGGAAGGCGGCGTGGACGAACCCATCCGGCACGCCGTCGCCCTGCAGGTCGACCAGGCGCCATTCCCCGTCTTCCCGCTTCACCCGAAGCGTCGTCCCAGGGGCGAGCTTCTTCACCACCGCGAACCCCGTCCCCGGCCCGCCGCGCAGGTTCAATTCATCCCGCACCACCACCTCGAACTGGCCCAGATCCTTCTCCGCCAGTGTGCCGGAGGCCGCCGCGCCGCCGCCGAGAGACTGGAAGCGCGCCATCGGGAAGGCCGGGCCGGGATCGACCTTGCGGGTGGGGGCGATGTCGTCGTGGCCGACCACTTCCTGGATGGTCGGATAGGCCGCCCGCAACGCCAGGGTGATGGCCATCACCGCCTGCATCTGGAGTTCCGGAAAGACCTCCCACGCCATCAGCTTGCCGCCATTGCGGTGGCGCGCCACCACCACCTGGTCCGCCGGCAGCACGCGGCCCAGGCCTTCGCGCGTCCAGCCCCCCGGCACTTGCCGATCCAGGAAGCCGAGATTGGCGATCTCGATGCCGATGGCGTGGCCGTTCAGCCCATCGAAGCCCCGCCAGGTCGAAGGCCCGGCATGGAAGGCTTCCACGTTGAAGGGCACGGTCTGGACGATGGCGCCATCGCGCTCCACGAACAGATGCGCCGAAAGCCCGCGATCCTTGATGGCGCGGACGGAACCGAGGGCCGATCCACCGGCGGTGTAGTGCATGACGATAAAGCGGGGGGTGATGGCGCCGCCGACATGCGGCGAGGCATCGAAGGGCACCCCTTCCAGCCTGTTCTTGAGGACCTGCATCGCACTCTCCCTGGCGAACGGATTATCGTCCTATCGCATCTCTCGGGAGGTTTTCAACCAAAACGTGTATCGGGCCGGAGACATCACGCCTTCTTCTCCCAGCCCCGCGCCCCCTGCTGCCAGTAGGTCAGGGCATGCCCAGCCGCCTTGGCCGCCCGCCAGCGTTGCCGCGCGGCGGCCACCGCCGCGTCATCGCCGCCGTCGAACAGGTCGAACACCCGGTCGAAGGCATCGAGGCGGGCGCTGTCCATGCCGGCGACCAGGAACAGGAACCGCGCGTCATTGAGGGCGCCCCCCGCCGGTGGGTCCTCGGCGGAAAGCCAGATCGGTTGCAGCGTCGGGTGGCCTGACCGGGGGGTGCCATGGGGCAGCCAATCCGGGTCCGTGCAGGTCCAGAGCGCGGCGTCCAGCGCCTCCAGCCGTTCCGGCGCCACCAGCACCATGGCCCGGCCGCCGGAGGACAGCACCCGGCCGAGCAGTTTCGGCAGGGCCTGGTCCATCGGCGTACGGGTCAGGTGATAGAA
Source organism: Acetobacteraceae bacterium (assembly GCA_947478535.1). The sequence goes on along the minus strand of CANJXD010000062.1, from coordinate 15,150 downwards.
GCCGTATTCCGCCATCAACCCGCATCCTCGAAGCCGGCCACCAGGCGGTCCAGCAGGCGCACGCCGAAGCCGGTCGCCCCGGCCGGGCCCAGCGCATGCGGCTTGGCCTGGGCTTCGACGCCGGCGATATCGAGATGCGCCCAGGGCACATCGCCAACGAAATCCCGCAGGAAGGCCGCGGCGTGGCAGGCATCGGGCTGCGGCCGACCGGTCCCCGCCGGCATGCATTGCTTGATGTCGGCGATGTCGGAATGCAGGTCTTCCCGGTGCCGGGCGCCGATCGGCATCGGCCACAGCGCCTCCCCCACCGCATCCCCCGCCGCTTGCAGCCTGGCAGCCAGCGCCGGGTCATTGCCGAACAGCCCGGCGCGATGGTGGCCGAGCGCGGTGACGATCGACCCGGTCAGCGTCGCGAGGTCGATCACGGCGCGCGGGCGGAAGGCCGTCACGGCGTGGTGCAGCGCATCGGCCAGCACCAGGCGGCCTTCCGCGTCCGTGTCGATCACCTCCACCGTGCGGCCGGAGGCGGTGGTGAGCACATCGCCGGGGCGGTAACTCTCGGCACCCGTGGCGTTCTCCGCGATCGCCAGCACTGCCACGGCGGGGCAGGGGGAATCGCGCCGGGCGAGGGCCAGCATCGCCCCGACGCAGGCGGCAGCACCCGCCATGTCGGCGCGCATATCCTCCATCCCCGCCGCACCCTTGATGGAAATGCCGCCGGTATCGAAGACCAGCCCCTTGCCGACAAAGACGACCGGCGGCTGCTTCCTGCGGCCACGCCCCACCCCGGGCCAACGCAGTACGACGAGGCGCGGCGGCGTCGCGCTGCCGCCCCCCACCGCCAGCAGCGCGCCGAACCCGGCGCGTCGCAGCCTTTCGCGGCCCCAGACCTCCACCCCCAGCCCTTCGGCCCGCAGGGCCTGCAGCAGCGCCGCGAAATCCCGTGTCGTCAGGACATTGGCCGGCTCCGTCACCAGGTCCCGCGCCATCAGGCAACCGGCGACGGCCGCGCCCTGCGCCGTCCAGGCCGCCCGCGCCGCGCTTGGGGCATCCACCAGCACGGTCAGCCGCGCCGGGCCCTTGGGCACATCCCGCGTCCGATAGCGGTCGAAGCGCCAGGCGCCGAGCGCGAAGCCCGCCGCGAGGGCCGCCGCCTGCGCCGGGCTCCATCCGCGCCCATCCAGCACCACCTGCGCCGCCTTGGCGAAAAGCCGCGCCGCCGTGGCGCCAGCAGCCTCGAACTCCAGCAGGCTCGCGGGCTGGCCGAGGCCGAGCAGCACGGCGCGCGGCGGGCCCGGCAGGTCCAGCACCTTGCCAGCCAAGCCCCGAAAGCCCGCCGCCTCCGCCGCCGCGCGGCCAAGCTCCGGCACCGCCGCGCCTTCCGCCACCGGCACCACCAGGCCCGCATCGTCCCGGGTCGGTGACTTTCGAAAGCTTACCGCGATCATGTTGGCAGGCCCGAGGGGCCCGGGCGCCTCACCCCTCGCCCATCTCCGTCACCAGCCGGTCCAGCATCCGCACGCCATAGGCCGTCGCACCCTTCGGTATCGTCGGCTGGTCCTTGCTGCTCCAGGCCGTGCCGGCGATGTCGAGATGCGCCCAGGGTTTGCCGTTGACGAAGCGCTGGATGAACTGCGCGGCGGTGATCGAACCGCCGGGCCGCCCGCCGACATTCTTCATATCGGCGATGTCGGACTTGATCTGCTTGTCATAGGCCTCGCCCAGCGGCATCCGCCACGCCTGTTCGCCCACCGCCTTGCCGGCGGCGATGATGGATTGCGCCAGCGCGTCGTCATTGCTGAACAGCCCGGCATGTTCATGGCCCAGGGCGATGATGATGGCGCCGGTCAGCGTCGCCAGGTCGATCATGCAGCGGGGGTCGAAGCGCTCCTGGCAGTACCAGAGCACATCGGCGAGCACGAGCCGGCCCTCGGCATCCGTGTTGATCACCTCGATCGTCTGGCCGGAATAGCTGGTCACGACATCGCCCGGCCGCTGCGCGGTGCCGGAGGGCATGTTCTCCACCAGGCCGACGATGCCCACCACGTCGCACTTCGCCTTGCGCCCGGCCAGCGCGGCCATGAGCCCCACCACGGTCCCGGCGCCGGCCATATCCCACTTCATGTCCTCCATCCCGCCGGCGGGCTTGATGGAGATGCCGCCGGTGTCGAAGGTGACGCCCTTGCCGATGAAGGCCAGCGGCTTGGCGGGCGTCGCGCCGGCCTTGCGGGATTTCGGCGCGCCCTTCCACTGCATCACCACCATGCGGGGTTCATGCTGGCTGCCCTGCGCCACGCCGATCATCGCCCCGAAGCCGAGCTTTTTCAGCTCCCGAAGGCCCAGCACCTCGACCTCCAGCCCCAGCTTTTCCAGCGCCCGGCAGCGTTCGGCGAATTCGATGGGGTGCAGCACGTTGGGTGGCTCGCTGACCAGCTCACGCGTCAGGAAGACGCCATCGGCCACGGCGCGCATCGGCGCGAAGGCCTGCTTGGCGACCGTCGTCTCCGCGGTGGCGATGGCGAGGCGTTCGAGCTTCGGCTTGTCCTCCTCCTTCTCCTTCGTCCGGTAGCGGTCGAAGCGCCAGGCCCGCAGCAGCGCGCCCATGCCGAGCGAGGCGGCGAGCCCCGGCGGCAGCGCATCGGCCGCGACGGTCGCTTCCCGGTCCTGGGCGAGCGCCGGGATCAGCGCCCCGCCGGCGGCCTCCGCCGTCTCGGCCGACAGGTCCGCGGCCTTGCCAAGCCCGACCGCGACCACCTTGGCGAAGCCACCGCCCGGCGCCCACAGCGTTGTCACCTGGCCCTTCCGCCCCTTGAAGGCGGCCGCTTCCAGCGCGCGGGTGAGGGCGCCGCCGGCCTCCGCATCCGCCGCCGTGGCCAGGCCGGCCGGCAGTCCCTCACCCTCCGCCACCGGCAGGACCAGCGTGCCGCTTCGGGGCAGGGCAGGCTTGACGAAGGCGATGTCGGGCATGGGGCTGGCATCCGCTCTGGCTTGGTGGCCACAGCCTATCACCTGCCCCGCGGGGGGACGCAATCAGGGACGGGCTTTCGCGCGTCCGGGTGCGCCGCTACAGGCCGGGGATGACGATCCTCCTGCATGATGTCGATGCGGCGGCGCGGCTGCTGCGGGCCGGGGAACTCGTGGGCTTCGCCACCGAGACGGTCTATGGCCTCGGCGCCGATGCCACGAATGGCCGCGCCGTCGCCGCGATCTTCGAGGCGAAGGGCCGCCCGCATTTCAACCCGTTGATCGCCCATTTCCCCGATGCCGAAGCGGCGTTTCGGGAGGTGGTGCCGGATGACCGCGCCCGCGCGCTGGCCGCCCGCTTCTGGCCGGGACCGCTGACCATGGTGCTGCCGCGCCGCGCGGCCTCACGGATCGACCTGCTGGCTGGGGCGGGGCTGGATACGCTGGCGGTGCGCGTGCCCGCCCACCCGCAGGCGCTGGCGCTGCTGCGGGCCGCGGGCACGCCGGTCGCGGCACCCTCGGCCAACCGATCCGGGGAAGTCAGCCCGACCACCGCCGCGCATGTGCTGGCCGGGCTTTCGGGCCGGATCGCTGCCGTGCTGGAAGGCGGCGACAGCGCGGTAGGGGTGGAAAGCACGGTGCTGGACCTTTCCGCCGGCGGCCCCGTGCTGCTGCGTCCGGGCGGCGTCACCGCGGCGGAGATCGAGGCGGTGATCGGCCGGATCGGCCGCGCCCTGCCCCTCGCCGCCGCCGCCGCAACGCGGACACTGCGCAGCCCCGGCCTGATGCTGTCCCACTACGCGCCGCACCTGCCGGTGCGGCTGGATGCCCGGGCCGTGATGCCGGGGGAGGCGCTGCTGGCCTTTGGCCCACGGCCGCTGCCGGGTGCCGGCGCGCTGTGGAACATTTCTCCGCATGCGGACCTGAAGGAGGCGGCGGCGCGGCTGTTCGCCGGGCTGCGCTGGCTGGATGCGGAAGGCGCTCGCCTCGGGCTGATTGGCATCGCCGCCATGTCCATCCCGGCGGAGGGGCTGGGCGAGGCGATCCAGGATCGGCTGTCCCGCGCCGCCGCGCCCAGGGCGTAGCGCCGCGCCACGGGAATGGGCGCATTGGCAGAGCGGCGCATCTTCGCCCCTTGCCTCGGCGCGGGCGCCCGGCACCTAATCCCCCCGAAGGGGACCCCACCGGGGATATCTCCGGGGACCGACGAGGACGACGCCTGATGACCGACGCCAATCCCACCGCCTGTCTGCTCGTGATCGGCAACGAGGTGCTGTCCGGCCGCACGCAGGACGCCAACATCAAGTTCCTGGCGACCCGGCTGGGGGAGATCGGCATCCCGCTGCGCGAAGTGCGGGTCATCCCCGACGTGAAGGAGACCATCGTCGCGACGCTGAACGAGGTGCGCCGCAATTACGACCACGTCTTCACCACCGGCGGCATCGGTCCGACGCATGACGACATCACCAGCGAATGTATCGCCGCCGCCTTCGGCGTGCCTTGGGAGCCGCACCCCGAGGCCTGGGGCCGGCTGGAACGCCACTACAAGCCCGGCGAGTTCAACGCCGCCCGCCAGCGCATGGGCACCATGCCGCGCGGCGCGGCGCTGATCGACAACGCGATCTCCATCGCGCCAGGCTTCAGCATGGATAACGTCCATGTCATGGCCGGTGTGCCGCGCATCATGCAGGCGATGTTCGAGGCCCTCGCGCCGACCCTGCATGGCGGCCCGCCCATCACCTCCCGCACCGTGCATGCCAACGGCGTGATGGAGGGGCGGATCGCGGAGGGGCTGGCAGATATCCAGGCCCGCTGGCCGGACCTCGATATCGGGAGCTATCCCTACTACCGCATGGGTGGCGGGGGAGTGGCGCTGGTGGCCAAGGGCAACGACACGGCAGCGGTCTATGCCGCCGCCCAGGCCATCACCATGCTGCTGCGCGCGGTGGGCAGCCAGCCCATCCAGGGCGAACCCCCGGTGTGAGCGAGGGATCGCATGCCAGCAGGGCAGCCCCGCGCGGCGCATGCTTGCGCCTTCCAGGGCCACCCCCATCTGGGAGTCCAGAGGAAGGCGCAGTGGCACCCCGGTGACGCAGAAGACCGTGGTGGCCATGGCAGCAGGAACGACGCGGTGGCTACCGCACAGGAACCATGATCGTGAACATCCAGACCCCCGCCCATAGCCGCGCCGAAGCGTCCGCCACGGCCGCCGCGCGCCCATCCCGCGCCGAGGCCGAGGCCGCGGTCCGCACATTGCTGATGTGGGCCGGCGACGACCCCGACCGGGAGGGCCTGGTCGATACCCCCTCCCGCGTCGCCCGCGCCTATGAGGAATTCTTCGCGGGGTATGAGGTCGACCCGGTCGAACTGCTCGCCCGTTCCTTCGAGGAGACGGACGGCTATGACGAGATGGTCGTGCTGCGGGATATCCGCCTCGAATCCCATTGCGAGCACCATCTGGTGCCGATCATCGGCCGGGCCCACATCGCCTATATCCCGGATGGCCGTGTCGTCGGCATCTCCAAGCTCGCCCGGGTGATGGAAGCCTATGCCAAGCGCCTGCAGATCCAGGAGAAGCTGACAGCGCAGGTGGCGAACACGATCGAGTCCGTGCTGAAGCCCAAGGGCGTCGCCGTGGTGATCGAGGCGCAGCACCAGTGCATGACGACGCGCGGCATCCACAAGCCGGGCGTGTCCATGGTGACGTCGCGGATGCTCGGCGCCTTCCGGGACGATGCCTCCACGCGGCGCGAATTCCTGGCGATGATCGGCTCCCCCCGCCTCGGCGCGGAGGGGTAGTTTCCGTCACCGCCCCGGCCTTAGGGCCGGGGCAGTGATGGCGCGGCCTGGCCGGGCGGCACCCCCGCCGGCACCCCCGGGGCCACCCCCTGGGCAACCCCTTGGGCCATCTGGGCCTCTGCTTCCGCGATCAGGCTGGCCACGGTCTGGTCGTTCATCCCCAGGGATTGCGCCTTTCGCAGCGCCTCCAGCGCATCCTGCCCGCGTGCCAGCTGCAACAGCGATACGGCGCGGCCAAGGTGCAGCGCGGGCCGGTCCGGCGCCAGCGTCAGCGCCTGTTCGAAGGCCTCCACCGCTTCCGCCCATTGCTGCAACCCCCGCAGCACCTCGCCCCGCATTTCGTGCGGGCGGTGATCCACCTCATCCAGGGCGATGGCCCGCCCCAGCGCCTCCAGCGCCTCCGGCGTCCGGCCCAGGGCAGCCAGCACCGAACCGCGCCCGGTATGGGCATCGGCCAGCCGCGGCGTGATCGCCAGCGCCCGGTCGAAGGCCGCCAGCGCCGGCACGGCCTCCCCCTGCGCCAGCAGCACATGGCCAAGCGCGGCCAGCGCCGGGGCGTGGCGCGGGTCCAGCGCCAGCGCCCGTCGCGCGGCATCGGCGGCCGCGGCGATCTGGCCCATCAGGCGCAGCACGGTCGATTCCTCGACCAGCCCCGGCCGGTCATCATCATCCAGATCCTGCGCCCGCCGCGCCGCCGCCAGGGCCTCCGGCAGGCGCCCGGCCTCCCGCAGCAGTTCCGCGGAGGCGAGGTGCGCCCAACCACTGGCGGGGTCGAGGGCCAACCCCCTGCCCTGTGCCGCCAGCGCCTCCTCCCCCCGGCCCAGCGCCCGCAGCGCCATGGCGCGGCCGTATTGGCCGGCGGGATAGTCGGGCCGCCGCGCCACCAGGTCATCCAGCCGCGCCAGCGCTTCTCGCGCCTGGCCGGACCGCACCAGCGACCGGGCGATGAGGTAGGTGATCGTGGCTTCCGTATCGCCATCGGCGGCGCGGCGCAGCAGCAACGCCAGCCGGTCCCGGATATCCCGCTGGTCGATGTCGGAACCCGCGACATGCCAGGCGTAGAGACGCGGGGAGACAACGCGCCAGACCTCCGGCGCGCCACGCGCCAGCAGCGCGTCGGCGCCCTCGCTGGCAGGAGCATCCACCTCCGCCACCACGCCATGGCCCGCGAGGCGAAGGCGCAGGCGGAGCTGATCGCCCTGCGTCACCACCTCCCCGGTCACCCGGCGATCCGGCCAGCCGAGCAGGTTGCGCACGACGGCGGCGAGGGAGCGGAGCGAAATGCCGGCGACGGGGATGTTGATGTCGGGCTGCGAGCCCTCGAGCTCCGCCAGCGGGCGCTGCATCGTCTCGGCGTGCACGGCGCGGGCGGTGGCCTCGATGGCATCGAGCAGCCGCAGCGCCACCACATCGCCGGTCATGCCGGTATCCGACAGCGCGGCGGGGACGGAAATCGCCGCGACCTCGATCGGCTGGCGCGCCGCCTCGCGCAGCACGACCAGGACGGCGAAGCCACCCAGCACGACCGGCAACACGCCGAGCAGCAAGCGATTGCCGAGATGCCAGAACGCCATTCCGGCGCTCCAGCCGCGCCGCAGCAGCGAGCTCGGCGGGGTATCGGCGGGGACCGGCGCGCTTGCATCCATGGGAGAAGGGAAGCCCCTCACGACGCCGTTATCAACCCTGGATCGACGCCAGGATGCGTTCAGGCGACGGCTTCCGCCTCCACCTCGAAGACAAAGCGAGGATCGGCGAGGCCGGCCACGACCAGCAGGGTGCTGGTGGGGGCGAGCGTGCCGAGGAACTTCTCCCGCTCCGCGCGCCAGGGCCCGATCAGGGCTCGGTCGGTCAGGAAGACGCCCATCTTCACGATGTTCGCAGGCCCCATGCCATGGGCAGCCAGGATGGCGCCGAGATTGGCCAGCGCCTGGGTGATCTGGTCCGCGCCCTGCGGCGCCACGCTGCCATCCGGGCGCACGCCGATCTGGCCCGAGATCACCAGTCGCTGGCCGGCCCCCTCGATGAGTGCGGCGTGGGAATAGCGTGACCCCGGAGCGTGGACGCCGGCGGGGTTGGAGAATGTGACAGTCATCGACGGGTGGCTCCTGGCAAATCCTCGCGCTCCACCGCCGCGGCCGGCACGGCGGGGCGGGTCCCGTCGGACAGCCAGGCGCGCAGGGTGCGGCGCACCTGGAACTCGAACTCGACGTTCAACTGGTCCATCGCCTCCCGGATCACTTCCTCCGCGCCGCGAGACCGGGCGCCGGGGCTGGCGCCATCGGGCAGCGTGCGCTGGCGGCGCGCCTCGGCTTCGACGAAGGCGACACGCGTGCCCTCGGGCGAGAGGATCTCGAGCCGGCAGACGAGCTGGCAGGTCAGGCGTTCACCCGGTTCACCCGCGAACATCGCGCCAATGCCGGAATTCTGCTGCACCCGGTCCCGGGTAAAGCGGGCGGTGGTGATGAGGAACCGGGCCTCACCCTCGGTGCCGAAGGCGGCGAGCCGATCCTCCGCCATCCGCCGCATCTCGGCATCCGGCTGGAAAGGCGCGGGCTGGGCGACGATGACGGCCCCGGGCAGGGGGGCCGGCACCTCGATCTCCAGCACATTCAGGCGAAGCTGGGTCAGATGGCGATAGCCAGTGACCAGGGGCGGCAGCGCGACCGGCTCCGCATCCCCCCCGCAGGCCGCAAGGCCAAGGGGGAACAGCAGCGGGGCCTTCAGCATCAGGCGGCGCGTCGGCATGACGGAAGCCTCCGGCGTCTCAGGGGTGGCATCCCGGCGGGGGCCGGGCGGGGGAGCAGGGAAGGAGTGTAGAACGGTAAAGCACGAGGAGGGAAATCAAGCCCGGGAGGACTTCAAGCTCGGGAGGACATCAAGCCCGGCCGGCGGTGCCGCGCACCTCGTCACGCTCGAAGCGGAAATCGAGGGCGCAGAATTCGCAGGTCATGGTGATGGCGCCGTCCTCGGCCATGTGGTCCAGGTCGCTCTCCCCGAAGCTGGTCAGCACTTCGGCAAGGCGGGCGCGGGAACAGCGGCAGCCATAGGACAGGGCGCGCGCCTGGCTCGGGGCCAGGCCCTCGCTGTGGAACAGGCGGTGGAGCAGTTGTTCCGGCGCCAGCGCGTCATCCAGCAGTTCCTCCGCCTTGATGGTGCCGGTCAGCGCCTGGGCGGTGCGCCAGGCATCGTCCTGCTGCTCCGCGTCATTGTCGCCACCGATGCCGCCATCGGCCGCCACGCGCTCGATCACCAGGGCGCTGGCCCGCCAGCCATCGAGGCTGCGCCCGCAGGCGAGATGGACCTGGCTCTGCAACTGTTCGGAGTTGCGGAAATAGCTGCCCGTCATCTCCGCCAGGGTCTCGCCCTCGATGGCGACGATGCCCTGGTAGCGGTCCATGTCCGGCCCCTGGTCGCAGGTGAAGGCGAGGTAGCCGGAGCCGAGCAGCTGGGCGGCGGTGGGCGTCGGGAATTCGGCCAACAGGGCGTCCAGCCGGTCCGGGTCCGCCTTCGCCGTACCGCGCAGCGCGCCACTATCGGTGCAATCCGCCAGCAGCATCGAAACCGGGCCGTCACCCTTCGCTTGGAGGCTGAAGGACCCAGTGTATTTCAGCGCCGTGGCCAAGGCCGCGGTCAGCGCCAGCGCCTCCCCCATCAGGCGCAGCACGGCGGGGTGCTGGCGGTGGCGGCCGAGCAGGGCATCGGCCAGCGGGCCAAGCCGCACCAGCCGGCCGCGCACCGGCCGGTCTTCCAGGTGGAAGGGCAGGACGCCCTGCGGCACCACGGTATCGGGCACCGGGGGGCGGTCATGATTGAGGAAGGGCGGGGTTTCGGAGGGCATGGTCGGGTCGGTCACGGGCGAATCCCTGGAGCGCGGGCGCATAGATGGGGACGCCCGCGCCACGCACCATCGCGGCCGGCGGGATCATCCCCTGGCGCGGGGGCGAAAGACGAAAAAGGGCGACCCAGGACCATCAGGCCGGGCCGCCCTTTGCAAAAGGCCCGGCGCGCTGCCGGGTTGGGCGATCAGAACAGGCTGCCGCCCGTGCGGGGCTGCACGATCGGCGTTTCGCCATCCGTCGCATCCCGGCCGAGGGCCGAATTCTCCCGCAGGCGCTGGGCTTCGCGACGCGGATCGACGGACGTGCCGGGCTGCGGTTCGCTGCGCCAGAACATCAGCCGGTCCACCAGCGACCGCTCCGGGCGGTCAAGCCGCTGGCTTTCGGCATCGACCGCGCGGCGGACATCGCCACCGAGCGGCTGGCCAGCCTGCGCCACCAGGGCGCGTTCGGCCCCCGTGGGCTGGGCGGCGCCAGGCGCGGCACCGAACAGGGCGTTGGGACCGCGCGCCTGTTCCTGCGGGCGCGGGGCGCCGGGGCTGGGCGGCGGCAGGTCCGTCATCCGGGGGGGGACGGAGAGCGGCGCGCGCGTCGTCACCTGGAACTCATCCGGGGGGTCCCGGGTGAAGCCGAGGGAGCGGGCGGTGTCCGCGCCGCAGCCCGCGAGTGCCGCGAGCAGGGGCAGGCCGAGCAGCAGGGGGCGGATATTGGTCATGGCGAGCTAACCCTTACCCCCGGCGGATGGCCGGAACAAGGCATCCCCCACCAGAGCGCACACACCGAGGACGATCCCGGCATCGGCGATGTTGAAGACATACCAGTGCCAGCCACCGGCATAGGCATCCAGGAAATCCATCACCGCGCCGAAGCGCAGCCGGTCGATCACATTGCCCACCGCGCCGCCCACCACGGCGCCGAGCGCCAGTGCCGTCAGCAGGTTTTCCGCCCGCGCCATCCAGCGCAGCAGGAACCCGGCGATCACCAAGGCGAGCACGCCAAGGCCGATCTGCGTCCAGGCCTGATCCCCGGCGAGCATCCCGAAGGTCACGCCGCGGTTCCAGACCATCGTCAGGTCCAGCCCCACCGGCCCCAGGGCCAGCAGGGGAACGTGGCCGACTTCCTGCAACACGACGACATTCAGGATCAGCCACTTCGTGGCCTGGTCCGCGACAAGGACAACCAGGGCGAGGATCAAGCCAGGGCGGAGCATCAGCCTTCCACCACCGCCTCGCATCGCCGGCAGAGCGTCGGATGAGCATGGGAAAGCCCCACCTCCGGCAGCACCTTCCAGCAGCGTTCGCATTTTTCGCCGGCGGCCTTGGCGACGCCATGCGCGCCCTCCCCGGGGACGATGCGGGCCTCGGAGACGATCAGCACATCCTCCCACTCCCGTTCACCGAGCAGGGCGGCACCGGGGGCGAAGCGCAGCGTCACCGCCGCCTGGAGGGAGGAGCCGATGGTCTTGGCGACGCGCAACGCCTCCAGCTCCGTCGTCACGCCGCCACGAACCTCTCGCACCGCCTTCCACTTCTCCGCCAGCGCACCATTGTGCCAGGCGGCGGGGATGGTGGGCCAGTCCCGCAGATGGATGGACCCGTCCTCGGACGGGAAGCGCGCGAGCCAGGCTTCCTCCGCCGTGAAGGCCAGAACGGGGGCGAGCCAGGCGCAGAGGCAACGATGCAGCACATCCAGCACCGTCCGCGCGGCGCGGCGGCGCATGCTCTCGGGCGCGTCGCAATACAGCGCGTCCTTACGGATGTCGAAATAGAAGGCCGAGAGGTCCGTCGAGCAGAAATTATGGATCTCGGGATAGACGCCGGTCCAGTCGAACCGCGTCGGGCTATCCGGGTCTGCCGCCGCGCGCAGCTTCGCATCCAGCTCCGTCAGCCGGTGCAGCACCCAGCGTTCGAGTTCCGGCAGTTGCGCATGATCCAGCTTCTCGGCCTCGGAAAATCCATCGAGGCTGCCGAGCAGCCAGCGCAGCGTGTTGCGGATGCGGCGATACAACTCCGCCTGCTGCTTCACGATCTCCGGCCCGATCCGCAGGTCGAGCGAGGTATCCGCGTTCATCACCCACAGGCGCAGGATATCCGCGCCATACTGCTTCATCACATCCTGCGGCGCGGTGACGTTGCCGAGGGATTTCGACATCTTCCGGCCCTGCTCATCGAGCACGAAGCCATGCGTCAGGATCGCCTTGAAGGGGGCGACGCCATTGGTGCCGACCGATTCGAGCAGCGAGGAATGGAACCAGCCGCGATGCTGGTCCGAGCCTTCCAGATACAGGTCCGCCGGGAAGGGCAGGTGGCGCGGCGGCAGGACGAAGGCATGGGTGCTGCCGGATTCGAACCAGACATCGACGATGTCCATGACCTGTTCGTAGTCATCCGGGTTGCGCTCATTGCCGAGGAAGCGCTGCGCGGCACCCGGCTGGTACCAGGCGTCCGCCCCTTCCACCCGGAAGGCGTCCAGGATGCGCGTCATCACCGCGGGGTCACGCAACGGCTCGCCCGACTTCTTCTCGACGAAGACGGCGATCGGCACGCCCCAGGCGCGCTGGCGGCTGATGCACCAATCCGGCCGCGCGGCGACCATGCTGCCGATCCGGTTTCGGCCGATATCGGGGACGAAATGCGTCTTGGCGATCGCATCCAGCGCCTTGGCGCGGATTGTCGTCAGTCCATCCCCGGGAACGGCTTCCTCATCCATGGCGATGAACCACTGCGGGGTGGCCCGGAAGATGACCGGTTTCTTGGAGCGCCAGCTATGCGGGTAGCTGTGCGTCAGCTTCGACTTGGCGACCAGCGTTCCTGCCGCGCCGCAGGCTGCATAGACGGCGTCGTGCGCCTTAAAGACATGCAGGCCGCTAAAGCCTGGAGCCTGGACGGTAAAGATGCCGTCGTCGCCAACCGTTTCCGGCACCAGCAAGGCAAACTTGCGACCCAGATTGAAGTCGTCCTCGCCATGGCCAGGAGCGATATGGACAAAACCGGTGCCAGCTTCCGTGGTAACGAAATCGCCTGGCAGCAGCGGCACGGGGAAGTCATAGCCCCCGAGCATTTCGCCGATGAGCGGCGCGACTGAGCCTGCCGCAGCCATCAGTTCGGCGCGCAGTTGCCCGCCGCTCAGTCCGCGACCACGGTCCAGGCCAACCGCAGCCAGGGGGTGGTTCGCCAGCGCGCCCGAAAGCTCAGCGCCCTTCAGCACGCGCTTCACCGTGTGTGCGCCGAGCTTCGCGTCCTTCTCGAATTGCGGCAGCATCGCGAGCGCCACGAGAAGGAATTCACCCACGACGAGATGGCTGCCCTCTAACACCCCCTCCACGTGAACGAGCGCGTAGTCGATCTCCTCCCCATACGCGACGGCGCGGTTGCCGGGGATGGTCCAGGGCGTCGTCGTCCAGATCACGACGGATGCGCCGATCAGGTCCGCCGCACCCGCTTCAAAAAGGCGAAAGCGCGCCCAGAGCGTCGGGCTGACATGGTCGTGGTATTCGATTTCCGCCTCGGCCAACGCGGTCTTCTCGACCGGGCTCCACATCACCGGGCGCAGGCCGCGATAGAGCGACCCGTTCATGAGGAACTTGCCGATTTCCCCCGCGATCACGGATTCGGACGGGAAATCCATCGTCGCATAGCGGTCCTTCCAATCCCCGGCGACGCCGAGGCGGATGAACTCGTCGCGCTGCACGGACAGCCAATGCTGGGCATAGGCGCGGCATTCGGCGCGGAAATCCAGCACCGGGACGGCGTCCTTGTCCTTCCCCTTGGCGCGGTACTCCTCCTCGATCTTCCATTCGATCGGCAGGCCGTGGCAGTCCCAGCCTGGGACGTAGTTGGCATCCGTGCCGGACATCTGCGCCGCGCGATTGATCACGTCCTTCAGGATCTTGTTCAGGGCGTGGCCGATATGCAGCGGGCCGTTCGCATAGGGCGGGCCGTCATGCAGCACGAATTTCCGGCGGTTCTTCGACTGCTCCCGCAGCTTCTGCCACAGGCCGAGCCTCTCCCAGCGCTCGATCCACTGCGGCTCGCGCTTCGGCAGGTCGCCGCGCATGGGGAAATCGGTCTTCGGCAGGAAGACGGTGCCGCGATAATCGCGGGCCGGCGTATCGGAGGCGTTGCTGTCGTTCATCGATGCGGTCTCGGGCGGCCCGCCAAAGGGGGCAGCAATGGGGGGCGGCGAAAGGGGGCTGTTCGGCGCGCGGGATTACCCGACCCTCAGGGGAGGGCCGGGCGGATAATTCGCAGGGCGCGGGACCGTGACATGCACCGCATATGCGGATGGCGGGGGGTCAGGGTCAAGCGCGGCCTATCCCGCCAGGCTGCCAAGCGCCCAGGTGGCGGCGATTCCACCCAGGATCGAGAAGGCCATGTTGCGGGTGCGAAGCTGAATCGCCACCACCACCACCGCCCCCGCCCAGGCCGGCCAGGACCCCGCCAGCAGGGGTGGGGCGACATAGGCGGCGAACAGACATCCCGGGAGATGGCGCAGCAGAACATCCACCCACTGCGGCGGCCGGACCGCCCGCAGCACCGCATATCCCCCCGCCCGGCAGGCATAGGTCGCCAGCGCCATCGCCAGGATCGCCAGCAGCACATCCCCGCGCAATTCCATCAGCGCGGCCCCCGCACCGCATGCCAGCCGCGCAATTCGATCCAGGCTCCGAGCCCGGCCCCCGCAAAGGTGCCCAGCAGCAGCGGCAGCGGCACAGGCAAGGCCGCCCGATGCGCCGCGACGGCGACCAGCGCCGCGACCACCCAGGGCGCGAGATCGACGCGCGGCCCCCGCCACAGCGGCACCAGGATGGACAGGAAGGCAGCGATGGAGGCGAAGAAGATCGGGTGCCCCGGCGGCAGCGCCACCAGCCCGCCCGTGACATGGCCGATCGCCACGGTGACCACCCAGCCCACCCAGATGATGGACCCCACCCCGAGCAGGAAGCCCGCATCCCGCCCGCCCGCCCGCTGCTCGGCGATGGACAGCGCGAAGGAATGGTCCACCAGCGTCGCCAAGGTGCCCCAAAGCTTCCAGCCCCGCAGCCGGTCCAGCCACGGGGCGAGCGCCGCGCCCATCGGCGCCATGCGGATGTTCACCACCACAGTCGCGACGGCCGCGGCCAGGATCGGCGCCGGGTCGTCCCACAATTGCAGCGTCACCAACTGCGCGGCGCCGGCATAGACGATCGCGCTCATCAGCACCGTCTCGGCGAAGCTCAGCCCCTTCGCGGCGGAGAGCACGCCGATGACGACGCCGAAGGGCAGCATGCCGATCAACAGCGGTGCTGCTCGCCGCGCGCCCTTGAGAACGCCGGCACGCGTGAAGGTGACGCGGCCGCCAGAGGGTCGCGCGGGGGACGATTCCGCCATGCGTCAGCCCTGCCGGGCGGCGAGCAGCCGGTCCTCGGCCTCCGCGGGCGGCAGGTCGAGCGCGCGTAGCGCGACATCCCGCCCGAAGCCGGCCCGCGCCAGGGCGCCCATGGCTTTTCGCCGGGCTTCCGGCGTCGCCTCGTCGCGGGCGAAGGGGCCGGTGCGGCGGCGGCGGCAAAAGG
>CANJXD010000061.1 GCA_947478535.1 Acetobacteraceae bacterium | reverse complement strand
CGGGATAGAGCCCGATGCGCGGCTCAGCCATCGGAATTCCCCTCCCCGTTTCCGTCCATCGCGGGGCCATCGCCGGGCCCATCGGCCACCGCATCCTCCTCCGTCTCCATCACTGGGAAGCAGGAGGTCACGCGCTCGCCCTCGTTCAGTCGCAGCAGCGTCACGCCCATCGCGGTGCGGCCGGTGACGCGCACCTGGTCGGCCGGCAGACGGATCAGACGCCCGCCATTCGTCATCAGCATCACGCCATCGCCCTGGCGCACGCCGAAGGTTGCGACCACCTCGCGGCCCGTCCGCGCGCTCAGCGTGGCATTGGTGATGCCCTGCCCGCCCCGGCCGGTGACGCGGTATTCATAGGCACTGCTGCGCTTGCCGAAGCCGCGGTCGGTGACGACCAGCAGGATTTCCTCCAGCCGCTCCAACTCCGCCACCCGCTCAGGGGCAAGGGTGATGGCCGTGGCCTGCTCCTCGCCCTCCTCCGTGGAGACAGGCTCGGCGACGCCGTCGGCGCCCTCCTCGCCGGAGGCGCGACGCTTCTGCGCGGCGGCGCGAAGGTAGCCCGCGCGTTCTTCCGGGGTTGCCTCCACATGCGTCAGCACGGCCAGGGAGATCACGGCATCCTCGCCCAGCAGGCGAATGCCGCGCACGCCGGAACTGTCCCGCCCGGCGAAGACGCGCAGTTGTTCGGATTCCGCCTGGAAGCGGATGCACCGGCCGTTGCGGGTGGCCAGCATCACGTCATCGCCCTCGCGGCAGGTGGCGACGCCGACCAGGCTGTCCCCTTCCTCCAGCTTCATGGCGATGAGGCCCATGGCGCGGACGTTCTTGAAGTCCGACAGCTTGTTGCGGCGGACATTGCCCTGCACCGTCGCGAAGACGAGGTGCAGATTCTCCCACAGGCTTTCATCCTGCGGCAGCGGCAGCACGGCGGTGACCTGTTCGCCATCCTGCAATTGCAGCACCTGCCGCAGACTGCGGCCCTTGCCCGTGGCGCCGCCTTCCGGCAACTGCCAGACCTTCTCCCGGAACGCGATGCCGCGGGAGGTGAAGAACAGCACCCATTGGTGGGTGTGCGCGACGAAGCTGCGGACGACGATATCGTCTTCCCGCGTCGAGGCGCCGGACCGGCCACGCCCGCCCCGGTTCTGGCTGCGGAACACGTCGAGGCCGGTGCGCTTCACATAGCCATCGCGCGTCAGAGTCACCACCATGACGCCAGGCTCGATCAGGCTTTCATCATCCTGGTCGGCCAGCCCATCGACGATTTCCGTCATGCGCGGCACGGCGATCTGCGCCCGGACCGCGACCAGTTCCTGCGCCATCAATTCCATGCGGCGCGGGTGCGAGCCGAGGATGGAGAGCAGCTCCGCGATGGTGCCGGCCACGTCCGACAGCTCCGCGTTGATCTTCTCCCGCTCCAGCCCGGTCAGGCGTTGCAGGCGGAGTTCGAGGATGCCGCGCGCCTGTTCTTCCGTCAGCCGCACCGTGCCATCGGGGGCCAGCGTGTTGCGATGGTCATCGACCAGCATCAGCAGCGGGCCGACATCGGCGGCCGGCCAGTCCCGCGCCATCAGCCCGGCGCGCGCCGTCGCGGCATCCGGGGCGGCGCGGATCAACGCGATGACGGCATCGATATTGGCCACTGCGATGGCGAGGCCGATCAACTGGTGCCCACGATCCCGCGCCTTCGCCAAGCGGAAGCGGGACCGGCGGAGGATCACTTCCTCGCGGAACCGGATGAAGGCGAGCAGCGCGTCCTTCAGCGCCATCTGCCGTGGCCGGCCTTCATCCAGCGCCACGAAGTTGACGCCGAAGGAGGTCTGCAACTGCGTGTAGCGATAGAGGTGGTTGAGGACGACTTCCGGCGTCGCGTCCTTCTTCAGCTCGATGACGATGCGCAGCCCGTCACGATCCGATTCGTCGCGGAGGTCGGAGATTCCCTCGATCGCCTTGGCGCGCACGAGCTCCGCGATCTTCTCGATCAGCGTCGCCTTGTTCACCTGGTAGGGGATTTCGGAAATGGCGATGGCGTGGCGGCCGCCGCGCATATCCTCGATCGCCGCGCGGGCACGCAGCACGACGGAACCGCGCCCGGTCTCGAAGGCGGACCGGATGCCGGCGCGGCCGAGGATCAGCGCGCCGGTCGGGAAATCGGGGCCCGGCATGATGCGCATGAGGTCATCGAGGCTGGTCGCGGGGTCCTCGATCAGCTTCAGGGTGGCGTCGATCACCTCGCCGGGGTTGTGCGGCGGGATGTTGGTCGCCATGCCGACGGCGATGCCGCCAGCGCCGTTCACCAGCAGGTTCGGGAAGGCGGCCGGAAGGACCTTCGGCTCGGAGGCGGATTCGTCGTAGTTCGACTGGAAATCAACGGTGTCCTCGTCGATCCCCTCCATCAGCGCGGAGGAAGACCGGGCGAGGCGAACCTCAGTGTAGCGCATGGCCGCCGGCGGATCGCCGTCCATGCTGCCGAAATTGCCCTGGCCGTCGATCAGCGGCACCCGCATCGAAAAGGGCTGCGCCATCCGCACCAGCGCGTCATAGATCGAGCTGTCGCCATGCGGGTGATACTTGCCCATGACGTCGCCGACGACGCGGGCCGATTTCCGGTGCGGCTTGTCGTGGGTATAGCCAGCCTCGTGCATCGCGAACAGGATGCGCCGGTGCACGGGCTTCAACCCATCCCGCGCATCCGGCAGGGCGCGGGAGACGATGACGGACATCGCGTAGTCGAGGTAGGAGCGGCGCATCTCCTCCTCGAGGCCGACGGGGGCGATATCGCCCCCGGGCTCCGGCGCTGAAGGCGGTGTCGGCTTGTCGCTCAACGGGGCATCCTTGTCGCGGTCCCCGGCGAGGCGCCAGGGGCTGCATGCGGTGTTTCGCGCTTGGGATTAGGCGCTTCCCTGGCATCGGGAAAGACCGCCCCGGGGATGCCCCGCGCCGACCCTCCCCCGATCACGCCTAACCCTTAGCACGGCCTCGCTTTTCCGCCAATCGCGCCCCCGGCTGGACCCCACCCTGGGACCCCCCTGCGAAACACCTTGGCCAGCCCGGCTGGCGGGACTCCGGCCAGGCACATGGAAAGGGCCCCGGCGCGGTGCCCGGAGCCCCTTCCCGATACCGCCTCAGCAGAGCCCGGCTAGAGGATGAAATCCTGCACCTGGGCATCGAGGCGGAGGCTGTGGATGCCGGTCAGTTCCACCTCCAGGTCGGCGAAGCCGTCGCCGTTGACTTCCAGTTGCACCACCGTGTTGCCGCCGCGGGTCTCGGTGCGCAGCTGGCCCATGCTGCCACCGGCCAGGAAGCGTTCCGTGCCGAGAAACAGGAAGGCGTCATCCGCCCCGCCCGGCACCGCGTCGATCCCGGAGAAATCGAGCCGGTCCCCGGCGGCGAAATCCTGCACCAGGTCTCGCGGGCCGGCGAAGCCCTTGGTGCCGAGGCCGATGAAGCCGGATTTCACCACATCCGCCTGGGTCCAGACGAAGATGTCCGCCTCCGTCCCGCCGAACAACACATCCTGGCCCGCCCCGCCGGTCAGCGTATCCGCCTCCGCCCCGGCGGACAGCACGTCATCCCCGCTGCCGCCGCGCAGGATATCGGCCTCCGTCCCGCCGACCAGGCTATCCGCCCCGGCGCCGCCATCCAGCACATCGGCGCCCGCGCCGCCTTCCAGCGTATCCAGCCCGTCATCGCCGCGCAGCTGGTCGTTGCCGGACCCGGCGATCAGCCGGTCATTGCCGAGGCCACCCGAGAGCGTGTCATTGCCGATAAAGCCCTCAAGCCGGTCATCCCCCGCATCGCCATCCAGGCGGTCATTGCCGGCCTCGCCGCGCAGCGTGTCGTTGCCATTGCCGCCTTGCAGCGTATCGGCGCCGTAGCCGGCTTCGCCCAACACATCGCCCACCAGCAAGTCCGCGTCATCGCCGCCCCGCAGCAGGTCCGCCCCCATGCCGCCCTGAAGCGTATCGAAGCCCTGCCCGCCATCCAGCGTGTCATTGCCCTGTTCGCCGGCCAGGCTGTCACTGCCGACATTGCCGGCGAGGTTGTCATTGCCAGCGGCGCCGAACAGCGTATCCGCGCCATCGCCGCCCAGCGCCGTGTCGTTGCCGGTGCCGCCATCGATCACGTCATTGCCGGTGCCGCCGTCGAGGTAGTCATTCCCCGCGCCGCCGTTCAGCGCATCGGCATGGCTGCCGCCCTCCAGCGTGTCCTGCCCGTCGCCGCCTTCGAGGATATCGGCGTCGTCACCGCCGCGCAGCACGTCATTGCCGAGCTGGCCCAGCAGGGTATCGGCGCCGGTGCCACCAACCAGCGTGTCATTGCCCGCACCGCCATCCAGCGTGCCGTCATCCTCGAAGCCCTGGAGCTCGTCGTCGCCGTCGCCGCCATCGAGGCTGTCTGCGCCCTGATGAGCGAAGAGGATGTCGTTGCCGGCGCCACCGCGCAGCACATCGGCGCCGGCGCCGCCGCTGAGGTAGTCGTCGCCCTCATCGCCGAAGATGGTGTCGCGGCCGCTGCCGCCGAAGATGATGTCATCCCCACCGAAGCCGAGGGCGGCGTTGTTGCCTTCGCCGAGGTCGATGAATTCGCCGAACATGCCGGTCGCGCGCCAGGCGAGGAAGCGGTCGTCGCCGGGGGTGCCCTTGGGGTCAAACAGGCCCATCGTCGTCTCCATCATCCACTGCCGCGACCCTCCGCGGCGTGGGGAGACCTTGCCCCGGCGGGCGATCGCAGCCCTGTTCCCGGGGGAACAGGGCGTAGGACGGCAGCGCCAAGCCCGCCCCCGCGCCTTAGGGCAGGAGGCGAGATTCCGAGGCGCCCGTCGGCGGCGGCAGCAGGTGAAGCCGGCGGGGATGGGTGCTGGTCTGCGGCCCCTGCTCGGTGGCGTAGTGGACCGTCAGGTGGATATCCCGGATCTCCGCTGTGGTAACGGGCGTGGTCTGGCGCACGAGGACCAGCGCCCCGGGGACGCGGATCGTCGGGCACTGGTGCGGAACCAGGCTCTGGCCTCGCTGCAACAGGAATTCGAGGCCACTGCCATTGCCGGCGCTCAGGGTCACGCGCTCGACTTCCGTCAACAGGGACCGGCACTGCGCCCGGTCCACCCAATAGACCCCGAGCAGGCGCACATCCTCGCCGGCCGGGACGGGGATGGGCGGCTCCGGCTGCGCGGCCTGGCAGGCCGCCAGGCCCAGCAGCGCCAACACCGAAAGACCGCGCCTCGTAGTACTGTTCGCCAAAGCGTCCTCCACGTTCGGTTGATGAGGGATGTGCCGGGGGGTGGTGGCGAAGCGCAGCGCCGCTATCCCGGCCGGAAGGGCCGCGAGGACCTGTCGTGCATCGCTTCCACCAGCCGCAGGCCAGGTCCGTCGGCATTGCCCAGCCAGCCATCGCGGATGTTCCGGGCGTCCCGGCCCGCGGCGCGGAGGGTGCGCACCGCCGCGGCAGACCGTACGCCGACGGAACAGAGCACCAGGAGGCGGCGCCCGCGCGGCGGATCATCCGCCGCCAGGCGATTCAGGAAATCGGCATCGTCCGCCGCCGTGGGGCGGCGCCAGGCATCGGGGCCCAAGGGCAGCCACCGATGCGGCAAGGCGCTCACGCCGTCCCTGCGCCGCTCCGTCGCCCCCCGCACATCGATGAGCAGCCCGCCGGCCGCCACTTCGCCGTCGACGTCAAAGGACAGCATCGACGGATCATCGGCCGGGACGGCGCATGCCGCCATCAGGCCGAGCAGCGGGAGGAGGTGGATCGGAAGCGAGCGCCGCACCACAGCCACGCTCCCCTCCCCGGCCGGAACCGCCATGTCGAAGGCTAGGAAAGGCCGCATGACCGCGTCAACCCGAATTGTTCCGACGTCATCGACGGCACGGCAGACACCAATAGGGGGGGCCGTCGGCGCGCCTATGGGTGGCGGCCGGTTCCGGTATAGACTCTGACAGCGACGACGGGTGGGGTGACAGGGATGGCAGGTGCGACCGGCGATGGCGTGACGAGGCACCGATGAGCCTGCCCTACATCGACCTGCTGCTGCGTGAGATCAGCCAGGGCACGCAAGTCGTGGAGCGCAGCTTCGGCGAGCATATCCACTGGGGCTACTGGCCCGAACCGGCCGCCGCGCGGCCCGAATCGGCCGAGGACTACGCCAAGGCGGCGGAACGGCTGAGCCTGGAACTGCTCGACCTGGCGGCGATCACGCCAGGGATGCGGGTGCTGGATGCCGGCTGCGGCTTCGGCGGTACGCTGGCCTGCCTGGATGCGCGGGTGGAGGGGCTGGACCTGGTCGGGCTGAATATAGACCCCCGGCAGTTGCGGCGCGCCGCGGATCTGGCCCAGTCCCGCCCCCACCGCCCCTCCGGTCGCCCCACAGGCTTCGTCGCCGCGGATGCCTGCACCCTGCCCTTCGCCGATGCGAGCTTCGACCGCGTGCTCGCGGTGGAGTGCATCTTCCACTTTCCCTCCCGCGCCGCCTTCCTGGCGGAAGTGCGGCGGGTGCTGCGGCCGGGGGGCGTGCTGGTGATCTCCGATTTCGTGCCGCGCCCCGTCTTCGCACCGATGGGGCGGTTGATGCAGTCACCGGCGCTGCGGCGGATCAATGTGTTCGGGGCCTGCGATACCTCCTGCACCGAGGCGGCCTATCGGCGGATCGCGGCGGAGGCCGGGCTGGCGGTGACAGTGTTTCGCGACATCACCCGGCACACATTGCCGACCTATGCTTTCCTGCGCCACATGGTCAGCCTGGCGCCCGATAGGCGGGTGGCGGCGGGGCTCGCCGCGCCGCTGCTGCGCCTGCTGGACCTGTTCGGCCGTACGGGGCTGCTGCGCTACGCCTATCTGCGGTTCGAGAAGGCCTGATCCCCGGCGCCGAAAGATCATGCCGGCCGCGGGTCGCCTACGGCGTCTGGGCGCTGGGAGGTTGCCCGAAGCCGGGATTGGCGCGCTTCCAGGCTTCCAGCAGCGGCCGGTCATCCTGCTGCCAAGGGTGGAAGTTCCAATGCGCGAAGGCGAAGTACTCGCGCAGGGGAAGCACGCCGAAGATGACCCGGAAGCTTGGGCCCCGGGCAACGGATGCTTGGCTGGTTGACCCACTCGCCCCCCCCCCGACAGCGGCGCGAAGCCGGCGGAACGCCAGCTTCGCCCTGATCCCCGCGAAAACCAGTGCCAGGAACAGCCCGCCGCCGATGGTGATGATCGAAAAGACGTAGAGGCGGCGCAGCCAGGCGATGAGACCCTTGCCGAACAGGTGCTGATAGACGTCGAAGCAGACAGCCTTGTGCTCGATCTCCTCGGCCCCGTGCCATTCCCAGAGCGCGGCGAAGGCGGGGTCCGTGCCTTCCTTCCGCATCCAGGATCGCCGCAGCAGCGTCGCGGCCAGCAGCGAGGTCACATGCTCCATCGCGCAGGTCCAGGCGAGTTGCGAGGGGCGCGTGAGCAGGGTGCGCGCCAGGAACAGCGACACCTTGGCGAAGCGTTCCATTTCACCACCGAAGGCATTCGCCTTCTTCAGCACCTCGTTGGAACGAGCATGTTCCTTCGAATGCATGGCCTCCTGGTGGATGAACAGCGCGGCCTGCTGCTTCAAAACCGGATCGGTGATGCGATCCATGTAGTAGGCAACGGATCGGCAGAAGAAAGCCTCACCAAGCGGAAACAGGAAGGAGATGGCATTCAGGCCGTCTTCGGCCGGCCGGGGAAGAGCGGTCCACTTTTTTGCCCGCTCCTCGTCGAAGGGCAGCTTCACCCTGCGGCGAATAATCTCGACGGCCCTCTGCATTTGCGCGATCCGGCTCCGGAACCCATGGGCGTCAGATAACCCGGGAGTTGAGAACCGCAAGGGCCGGGGCGGCTGGCGCGATCACCCCGATCACCTCATCGCGCCTCAAGCCGGCTGCCGGAAGCCGCTCAGAACGGAATATCGTCGTCCAGGTCGGACTTCGCCGGCGCCCGGGCACCGCTCGGTCGCGCACCGCCGCCACCACCACCACCGCCGCCACCACCGCTATTGTCCCAGCCACCACCGGAAGACCGCGGCGCGGCCCCGGAACGGGCGCCACCGCCCGCGCCGCCATAGCTGCTGCCACCGCCGCCGCCGCCACCACCGGCGCCGCTGTAGCCGCCGCCGGATTCGCCGGGGTCGCCCATCTCACTGCCACCACCGCCGGCACGGCCGCCGAGGAGCGCGATTTCACCGCGGAACTGGCGCAGCACGATCTCGGTCGTATAGCGCTCCTGCCCCGCCTGGTCGGCCCATTTGCGGGTCTCGAGCTGGCCCTCAAGATACACCTCGGAGCCCTTGCGAAGATACTTCTCCGCGATCTCACCCAGTTTTTCATTGAAGATCGCGACCGAATGCCATTCGGTGCGTTCCTGCTGGTTGCCTTCGCGGTCCTTGAACCGCTCGCTGGTCGCGAGGCGGAGGTTCACCACGCGGCCACCATTCTGGAAGTTCCGCACCTCCGGGTCCTTGCCCAGACGGCCCACCAGAATGACCTTGTTGACGCCCGCCATCGTGCAATCCCTTCCCTGCAAGCCGCAACTTACCCGCTGCCGGCAGTCTCGCAAATTCCGTCGGAGGACTACCTATAGTCCGACGGATATCCTAGAACAAGACGCGAACGGCAACCCGACTCCCGGGATCGCCCAGCGGGTCAAACACACTCCAGACCGATTGGTGAGAAGATGAGCGGCTTCATCCGCGTCCGCGGCGCGCGGGAGCACAACCTCAAGAACGTCGATATCGATATCCCGCGGGATCGGCTGACCGTCGTCACCGGGCTTTCCGGGTCCGGCAAATCCTCCCTCGCCTTCGACACCATCTATGCCGAGGGCCAGCGCCGCTATGTCGAGAGCCTGTCCGCATACGCCCGGCAATTCCTGCAACTCATGCAGAAGCCGGATGTGGACAGCATCGAGGGGCTGTCCCCGGCCATTTCCATCGAGCAGAAGACCACCAGCCACAATCCGCGCTCCACCGTCGGCACGGTGACGGAAATCCACGACTACATGCGCCTGCTCTGGGCGCGGGTCGGCGTGCCCTATTCCCCCGCCACGGGGCTGCCGATCGAGGCGCAGACGGTCTCCCAGATGGTGGACCGCATCATGGCCATGCCAGAAGGCACCCGCCTGCTGCTGCTGGCTCCGGTCGCCAAGGGCAAGAAGGGCGAGTTCAAGAAGGATTTTCTCGAATTCCAGCGCCGTGGGTTTGAGCGCGTGAAGGTCAACGGCACGCTCTACCAGGTCTCGGAGGTGCCGGTTCTCAACAAGAAGCTGAAATACGATATCGAGGTGGTGGTTGACCGCATCGTGGTCCGGGAGGGCATTGAAAGCCGGCTCGCGGACAGCCTGGAGACGGCGCTCGGCCTCGCCGATGGCGTCGCCTATGCCGAGGGCGCGGATGACCAGAAGCGCACCGTCTTCTCCCAGAAATTCGCCTGTCCCGTCTCCGGCTTCACGATCGAGGAGATCGAGCCGCGGCTGTTCAGCTTCAATTCCCCGCAAGGCGCCTGCCCGACCTGCGACGGGCTCGGCACGCAATCCTTCTTCGACCCGATGCTGGTGGTGCCGGATGATGCGAAATCCATGAAGGATGGCGCCGTGCAGCCTTGGGCCGGCGCGCAATCCCCCTATTACGACCAGACGCTGGAAAGCCTGGCGCGCCACTTCAAGGTGGCGATGACCACCCCCTGGGTGGACCTGCCCAAGCCCTTCCGCAGCGTGGTCATGCACGGCACGGGCAGCGAGGTCGTCACGCTGAAATACAAGGACGGCCTGCGTGCCTATGACGTGAAGAAGACCTTCGAGGGCGTGATCCCCAACCTCGAACGCCGCTACCGCGAGACCGACAATCCCTGGGTGCGGGAGGACCTGTCCCGCTACCAGGCAGCCCGCCCCTGCCCCGCCTGCGAAGGCCATCGCCTGAAGCCGGAAAGCCTGTCCGTGAAGATCGCGGATTGCCACATCGGCGTGGTCAACAGCCTGTCCATCCGCAAGGCGCGGGATTGGTTCGCGACGGTGATGCCGACGCTGACGCCGCAGCGCCAGGAAATCGCGCGACGCATCCTCCGCGAAATCGAGGATCGCCTGCAGTTCCTGGTCGATGTGGGGCTCGACTATCTCAGCCTCGGCCGGTCTTCCGCCACGCTGTCGGGCGGCGAATCGCAGCGCATCCGTCTGGCCTCGCAGATCGGCAGCGGGCTGACCGGCGTGCTGTATGTGCTGGATGAGCCCAGCATCGGCCTGCATCAGCGGGACAATGAACGCCTGCTGAAGACGCTGCGGCGGCTGCGCGATATCGGCAACACTGTGATCGTCGTCGAACATGACGAGGATGCGATCCGCAGCGCCGACCACCTGATCGATATCGGCCCCGCCGCCGGCAAGGGCGGCGGGCGCGTCATCGCCCAGGGCACGCCGGCGGAGGTGGAGGCCGACCCCAACAGCATCACCGGCCAATACCTGTCCGGCACGCGGCGCATCCCGATGCCGGCCACCCGCCGCCCGATGGACCCGAAGCGGGTTATCCGCGTCGTCGGCGCCAAGGGGAACAACCTGAAGGACGTGACGGCGGAAATTCCGCTCGGCACCTTCTGCTGCATCGCTGGCGTCTCCGGCGGCGGCAAATCCACCCTGGTGATCGAGACGCTGTTCAAGGCCGCCTCCCGCCGCCTGATGGGCAGCGGCGAGGTGCCGGCGCCGCATGAGCGGATCGAGGGGCTCGAGCACCTCGACAAGATCATCGACATCGACCAGTCGCCGATCGGCCGCACGCCTCGGTCCAACCCCGCCACCTATACCGGGCTGTTCGCGCCGATCCGCGACTGGTTCGCGGAAATGCCGGATGCCCGCGCGCGCGGCTACGCCGCCGGGCGATTCTCCTTCAACGTGAAGGGCGGCCGCTGCGAAGCCTGCCAGGGCGATGGCGTGCTGAAGATCGAGATGCACTTCCTGCCCGACGTCTACGTCACCTGCGATACCTGCAAGGGCAAGCGCTACAATCGCGAGACGCTGGAGGTGAAGTTCCGCGGCAAGTCCATCGCCGATGTGCTGGACATGACGGTGGATGAGGGCTGCGAGTTCTTCTCCGCCGTGCCCGCCATCCGCGACAAGCTGGTGGTGCTGCGTGATGTCGGGCTCGGCTACATCCATCTCGGCCAGCAGGCGACGACCCTCTCGGGGGGAGAGGCGCAGCGCATCAAGCTGTCCAAGGAACTGTCCCGCCGTGCGACGGGCCGCACGCTCTACATCCTCGATGAACCCACCACCGGCCTGCATTTCGAGGACGTCCGGAAACTGCTGGAAGTGCTGCACACGCTGGTCGCGCAGGGCAATACGGTGGTGGTGATCGAGCACAACCTCGAAGTCATCAAGACCGCCGACTGGATCCTCGACCTCGGGCCGGAAGGTGGCGAAGGCGGCGGGCGGATCGTGGCGCAGGGCACGCCGGAGGATGTGGCGCTGGCGCCGGAAAGCCATACCGGGCGCTTCCTGGCGCCGATCCTGGCGCGGGATGGCGTGGTCTCGGCGCCGGTGCTGGTGAAGAAGCGCCGGAAGGCCTGACACGGCGCATTTCGCGGCGCGCCCGGACGTGGTGGAATTGCCGGCGTGGGAGCGTGAACGCAGCGCCCCGCGGAGGAGACGTCATGCTCGCCTATGCGCTCATCCCCGCCCGCTCCGGCTCCAAGGGGTTGCCGGACAAGAACATCCTGCCCGTCGCCGGCCATCCGCTGCTCGCCTATTCCGCCGCCTTCGCCCGGACCATCCCTGTGGATCGCGTCATCCTGTCCACCGACAGCGAAGCCTATGCCGCCATCGGTCGTCGCTACGGCGCCGAGGTCCCGGGGCTGCGCGGCGCGGCGGCGGCCGGGGATACGGCGATGGAGGAGGATATCCTCGCCGACCTCGACGCCACCCTGCCCGGCCTCGGCATCCCGCTGCCCGATTTCTGGGTCTGGCTGAAGCCGACCTGCCCCTTCCGCGATAGCGCCGCCGTGGCCGAGGCCATCGCCCTGCTGGCATCGCGGCCGGACCTCGATTCGATCCGATTGGTGAGCGAGGCCGATGCCCGCATGCACCGGATCAATGCAGAGGGCTTTCTCGAACCCCTGCTCGAAGGCTGGGACCCCGCGCGGTCGAAGATGCGGCGCTCCGAATTCCCCAAGGTCTATCAGCCCTTCAACCTTGAGATATTCCGCCACGCCGGCTGGCGCGCGCGGGGCGGCGCCTTCATGGGGCGCCGCATCCATCCCATCGTGCTGCCGCGCCTGACCGGGCTTGATGTCGATGACCGCGACGGGTTCGAGATCATCCGCACGCTGATCGAGGCGCGGCCGCGGCCGCCGCTGATCGCCCGGCACATCCACCTCGACCCTGCCTAAGCGGATGAGCCTGGTGCAGCCGCCCGCGACCTACCAGGCGCTCCGCCGCGCCCTCGCCGACCTGCCGGATCCGGGGCGCCTGCCCTGGCTGGTGGACTTCCTGGCGGAGGCGGCCTCGGCGGCAGCGGCGGCGGGGAAGCGTGGCGTGCCGAATGCCTGGCGGCTCGCCCAATCCCTCGCCACCTCGCATCCCGACCTGTTGCGGAACGCCTGCGAGGCGCTGCTAACCCCGGGCGCTGGCCCGGCACGGCATTTTGCCATCGACACCCTGGCCCGGCTGCACAACCGGCAGGAGGATTTTGCGGCGCTGCGCGCCCTGCTGGAACGCTTCGCGGAAGCCCCACCGCGCCAGGCCAAGGTGGCGCGGCGCAAGCTGCTGCTCCGCTCCCTGCTGCTCGACCAGGCGCTGGACCAGGCCAGCAGGCAGGCTTTGTGGGCGCAACATGCGGCGGTGCTCTCGCCACTCGGCCGGGCCTCCGGCGCGGTGCAACTCGCCCTGGCAGACGGCATCCGGCCGGACCCCGCGGCACTGCTGGCGGAGGTGGAAGCCGCCATAGCCTCGGGACCAGCCCTGCCGGCACCACTCGCGCGTCTCGCGGCGGCGCGGGACGTGGCGCTGGTCGGCAATGGCTCCGGCCTCGCCAGGGCTGGCGCGGCGGCGCTGATCGAGGCGCATGACGCGGTGGTGCGCTTCAATTTCCCGCACCTCGCCGGGTTTGAGGCCGATGTCGGCCGCCGCACGGACCTGGTTCTGTTCGCGGAGGCGAAGCGCTGGAACCTGGAGGCGCTGCGCCAGCGGGACAAGTCCTATGATGGCCTGCCGGCCTTCGGCACCCGCATCACCTGGCCGCGTGACCCGGCGGTGGAAGCCGAGGCGGACCAGGTGCCGCGCCCGCTGGCGGAAGCCGTGGCCGCACTCGGCGATGAGCATCCGACCACGGGCTTCTTCGGCATCCTGATGGTAGCCGTCCTGCTGCGCCGGAAGGTCACGCTGTTCGGCTTCGATTTCTTCGCCCCCGGACTTCCCGGCCACTATTACGGCGACGCCACGGCGGCGATGACGCATGAGTTGGCCTATGAGCGCTGGTGCGTCGGGCACCTGCTGCCGCTGCTGGCGCCGGAACTGCGCCGGCATGGGTAGGCGCGCGGGGCCTACCCGGCGCGGAACCCGATCTTCGCGAAGGCCGCCTTCGCTGCTTCCGTCCCGAACAGCGCCAGCGCCTGCCGCGCATCCTCCCCATCCGCGATGACGGCCGCGCGATAGACGGTCCAGAGGTTCAGCGCATCCGGCAGCAGCCCCACCAGTTGCACGCCGGGGCGGTCGATGATCTCGGTGGCCTGGCTGAAGGCGAGGTCCACTTCGCCGCGCGCGATCATGCTGATCCCCTCCACCCCGAAGGGCACCAGGCGCAGCTTCGGGCGCAGCGCCTCCGTCAGCCCCAGCCGCTCGATCGTCGCGGCGACATGGCGGCCGGCCGTGGCTCCCCGCGCGGGGTCCGCATAGGCGATGCTGCCCGCGGCGAGCAGCGCGGCCCGGAACGCCTCCGGTGTTCTGATATCCGGCAGGGCGCGCCCGGCCGGCGTGGCGAGGCCGACGCCGGTGCGGCCCACTTCCAGCACCGGCGCGCCAACCCCGATGCCGCGTGCGCGGATGGCGTCGATCGCCTCGGCCGACAGCAGCGTCACCGCCGGGCGTTCCCCGGCCAGGATGCGGTCCCGCAGCGCGCCCACGGTGTCGAAGATGGCGGAGGGCACCGGGCGGCCGGCGGCGCGCAAGGCGGCCTGGACATCCTCCACCGCATGCTTCGTGGCGCCGGCCGCGAAAATCGCCGGCGTCACGCCTTGGGCGCGGGCGCCAAGGGTGGCCAGGGCGGGCAGCATCGACCCAGCGGCGAGCAGCAGGCGGCGCGTTGTGGGCATGCGGATGACCTCCCGATTGTTGCGACAGAGCCTGCCACGGTCAGAACCGGCCGCGTAAGGCGGAAAACGCCATCGCCGCCTTGTCGCCAAAACCGCGTGGGAACGGCACCGCACGGCCGGCAGCAAGGCGCGCCAGGTCCCGCCGGGCCAGCACGCAGGGCAGCACGGCGGGCAAGGCCGTGCGCGACAAGGGCTCAGCCATCGCCCTGGCCAGCATCGCGCCGCCCTCCTCGGCCAGCGCGGCCACCAGCGGTGCGGCCAGGGCGGGTTCCGCCATCACCTGCGCGCCGGTCAGCCCGGCCTCCGCCAAGGCATCGCACGGCAACAGGCAGCGGCCCTGCGCGGCATGCGCCGCGACGCTGCGCAGGATACCGGAAAGCCCGTGCAGCGCACCCAGCCGCTGCACCAGCGGCAGCGCCGCATCCGCAGCGCCGAACAGCCGTGCCGCGGCCACGGCGAAGCCCCCGGCGGAAGCGCGGAGATAGGCGCCAAAGGCCTCCCGCGTCGGGATGCCGTCCTCCTCCGACTCGGCCTCCCGCGCATCGATCAACCCGTTGAGGTCGGCCGCGTCCAGCGCGCCGGAGAGGATCGCGGCATGCAGGGGGGCCGCGACCTCATGCCGCCGCGCCGGCTGGCCGGCGACGGCTTCCGCGACCGCGTCCCGCCACCATTGCAGGCGGATCAGCGCCGCGACCGGCGCGCTCGTCGCCTCCCGCGCCCTGGCCAATTCGTGGTTGAGGGCGATAAGGGCGAAGAAGGCCTCCCGCCGTTCCGCCGGCGCGAAAAGCGCGGCCAGGAAGCGGTCGGGATCCCGGGTCCGCACGAAGTCGCCAAGGGGGGGAAGCGCGGGCGATGCCATGACCGTGTGATGACGGCGGCGCGACGGGGGATCAAGCGTGGTTGACGCCTTTCCAGACCCCGCCTAGGTCATTCCACCAGTCGCCGGAGCTTCACCCTTCGGGCGGGGTCCGGCCGACAAGAACCCTCAGCGGGAGAGAATCCATGTCCTTCAGCCTGCCGTCCCTGCCCTATTCCACCAACGCCCTCGCGGCCCAGGGCATGTGCCAGGAGACGCTCGAGCTCCATCATGGCAAGCACCACAACGCCTATGTCACGGCGCTGAATGGCCTGGTCGAGAGCAAGGGCCTCGCCGGCAAGTCGCTGGAGCAGATCTGCGCCGAGGCCGGCAAGGCCGGCGCCGACGGCCTGCCCGTGCTCAACCAGGCCGGCCAGCACTTCAACCACATCCTGTTCTGGCAGGTGATGTCGCCCAAGGGCGGCGGCGACAAGCTGCCGGGCGCGCTGGCCGCGAAGATCGACAGCGACCTCGGCGGCCTCGCCGCGTTCAAGGATGCTTTCAAGGCCGCCGGCGTGACGCAGTTCGGCAGCGGCTGGGCCTGGCTGATCCTCGACGCCAGCGGCAAGCTGAAGGTCACCAAGACCCCGAACGGCGCCAACCCGCTCTCGACCGGCGAAGGCACGCCGATCCTCGGCTGCGACGTGTGGGAACACGCCTACTACCTCGATTTCCGCAACGTCCGCCCGAACTACCTCGACAACTTCCTGAACAAGCTGGTCGATTGGGACGTCGTCGCCGACCTGATGGCGAAGGGTGGCCTGGCCAGCGGTCAGGCGGCCTGATCGCCCCCGCCCCGGCGGGACCATGAAGGGCGCCCGGGAAACCGGGCGCCTTTTTTCATGGCCGGGTGGTTCCGTGCTACCTCCTGCCGATGGACACCAAAGCCCCCATCCCCCTCGCCATCCTCATCGGCATCCAGACGCCGCAAGTCGACGATACCGCCCATGCCGCGAGCCTTGAGGAGTTGGGCCGGCTGGTGAAGACGCTGGGCTATGAGGTGGTGGGCACCCTGTCCCAGCGGCGGGAAGGTACCGGCGCGGGCTCCCTCCTGGGCGCCGGCAAGCTGGCGGAACTCGCCGCGATCACCGGCGGCACCGGCGTCATCGGCTCCATGGCCCAGGGGACGAAATCCAAGGCCCGGTTGCGCTTCGAAGGCGCAGCCGAGGCTGAGGATGATGCGGAGGAGGAGCCGGAGGAGGACGCCGGTTCGGAGGCCGCCGCAGCAAGCCCCATCACCCGCAAGCCCGACTTCGTCATCGTCGATCACGAGCTCTCGCCGAGCCAGATCCGCAACCTCGAGCGCGCGACGGGCGCGGAGGTGCTGGACCGCACCGGCGTCATCGTCGAAATCTTCCACCGCCACGCCAATACGCGCGAAGCGAAGCTCCAGGTGGAGATGGCGCGGCTGAAATACGTGGCGCCGCGGATGCGCGAATCCTCCGGTGGCGGTGGCCGCCAGCAGGGGCCGGGCGCCGGCGAAAGCAGCCTCGACCTCGATCGCCGCAAGATCCGCGATCGCCTGGCGGAGCTGAAGGAGCAGCTCGAAGCCGTGCAGCGGGACAGCGACAATCGCCGCGCCGCGCGGCGGGACCAGCTTCGGGTGGCGCTCGTCGGCTACACCAATGCCGGCAAATCCTCCCTCATGCGGGCGCTGACGGGCAGCCAGGTGCTGGTGGAGGACAAGCTGTTCGCCACCCTCGATACCACCGTCCGCATCCTGCAGCCGGAAACCCGGCCGCGCGTGCTGGTCTCCGACACCGTCGGCTTCATCAAGCAATTGCCGCACGACCTCGTCGCCTCCTTCCGCTCGACGCTGACGGAGGCGCTGGAAGCATCGCTGCTGCTGTTCGTGGTCGATGCCTCGGACCCGACCTATGAGGCGCAACTCGAGGTCAGCCGCAGCGTGCTGCGGGAAATCGGCGCGGATGTCGTCCCCTCCCGCCTCGTGCTGAACAAGATGGACCGGGTGGATGCCGCGCACCGCGCCGCTCTGGCGGAAAAGCACCCGGACGCGATCATGCTATCGGCTCATGAGCCCGCCGATGTCGCCGCGCTGCGGGAGACGATCATCGCCTTCTTCGAGGCGGCGATGGTCGAGGATGTGCTGGCGCTCCCCTATGCGAAGCAGGGCCTGATCGGGGACGTCTATGACAGCGTGCGCG
>CANJXD010000060.1 GCA_947478535.1 Acetobacteraceae bacterium | reverse complement strand
CGCTGCCGCTATCCTTCTGGCGCCGCTTCGCCGCCATCCCCAACGTCATCGCCATCAAGATGGCGCCCTTCAACCGCTACGCCACGCTTGATGTCCTCCGCGGCGTACTGGAAGCCGGCGCGCGGGACCGCATCGCGCTCTATACCGGCAATGACGATCACATCGTGGGCGATCTGCTGACGCCCTTCGCGCTCGGCGATGGCCCGCCGCTGCGGATCATCGGTGGGCTGCTCGGCCATTGGTCGGTCTGGACCCGCGCCGCCGTCGATCTCCTCGCACGCTGCCGCAACGCCGATGCGACACCCGAACTCCTGGCACTCGACGCGCAGGTGACCGAGATGAACGCCGCCGTCTTCGATGTCGCCAACGGCTTCGCCGGCTGCATCGCCGGCTGCCACGAGATCCTGCGCCGCCAGGGCCTGCTGGAAGGCACCTGGTGCCTGGATGCGCATGAGGCGCTGTCCCCCGGCCAGGCCGAATTGCTGACCGCGGTCGCGGCCCGCTACCCGCATCTGACGGATGATGATTTCGTCCGCGCCAACCTCCACACCTGGCTCTCCTAGGGATATCACACCATGGCGGAACGCCGCATCGGCTTGATCATGAACGGCGTCACCGGACGCATGGGCATGAACCAGCACCTCATCCGCTCCATCGCCGCGATCCGCGCCGATGGCGGCGTGAAGCTGGCCAACGGGGACCGGGTGATGCCGGACCCCATCCTCGTCGGCCGCAACCGGGACAAGCTGGAGGCGCTGGCGAAGGCGCACGGCATTTCCCGCGTCTCCACCGACCTCGATGCCTGCCTCGCGGACCCGAATGACACGCTGTTCTTCGACGCGGCGACGACGCAGCTGCGCGCGGGGCTGCTGACCAAGGCGATCAACGCCGGCAAGGACGTGTATTGCGAGAAACCGACGGCGGACAACCTGGAAGACGCGATGGCCGTCGCCCGCCTTGCGAAAGCGAAGGGCATCAAGGCCGGCGTGGTGCAGGACAAGCTGTTCCTGCCCGGCCTGCGCAAGCTGAAGATGGTGATCGACAGCGGCATGCTCGGCCGCATCTGCTCGGTGAAGGGCGAATTCGGCTACTGGGTGTTCGAGGGCGATCTGCAACCGACGCAGCGCCCATCCTGGAACTACAAGAAGGCCGAGGGCGGCGGCATCATCCTCGATATGCTCTGCCACTGGCGCTACGTGCTGGATAATCTGTTCGGCGAGGTCGAGAGCGTCTCCTGCCTCGGCGCCACGCATATCCCGACCCGATACGATGAGGCGAACCAGCCCTACACCGCCGATACCGATGACGCGGCCTATGCCACCTTCCAGCTCGCCGGCGGCGTTGTCGCGCACATCAATTCCAGCTGGGTGACGCGCGTCCGCCGCGATGACCTCGCGACCTTCCAGGTCGATGGCACGCATGGCAGCGCCGTCGCCGGATTGCAGAAGTGCTGGACGCAGAGCCGCGTGAACACGCCGAAGCCGGTGTGGAACCCGGACATCCCTCAGCCCATCGACTTCTTCGCGGGCTGGCAGGAAGTGCCGAGCACGCAGGACTACCCGAACGGCTTCCGCGTGCAGTGGGAGCTGTTCTTCCGCTACCTCGCGGGCGAGGTCGCGACCTATCCGTGGGACCTGCTCGCCGGCGCCAAGGGCGTGCAACTGGCGGAGGCGGGGCTGCAATCCTGGGCGGAGCGCCGCTGGATCGACCTGCCGAAGCTGGAGGTCTGAGCCATGGTCACGCTCCGTCTGCCGGATGAAGCCGGTGGGATCAGCGCCTTCACGCTGAGCGCGCCGCGGGACTTCGCCAAGGCGACGCCGCCCTTCCCGCGCGTGGCGCTGGCCGCCGCGCATGTGGTGGCGGATACGCTGGCGGAGCAGGACCCCTGGCTCGACGCCAAGGTGGATTGGGACCGCACCATCGCCTTCCGCCAGCATTTGTGGTCGCTCGGTCTCGGCGTCGCGGAGGCGATGGATACGGCGCAGCGCGGCATGGGGCTCGACTGGGTCGGCGCGCAGCAATTGATCCGCCTGTCGCTCGACGCCGCGAAGGATGTGCCCGGCGCCGTCATCGCGAGCGGCGCCGGCACGGACCATCTGGCCCCCGGCCCCGATGTGACCGTGGACGATGTGATCCGCGCCTATGAGGAACAATGCGCCGCCGTGGAGGCGATGGGCGGCCGCATCATCCTGATGGCGTCCCGGGCCCTCGCGAAAGCCGCGACGTCACCGGCGGATTACGAGCGCGTCTATGCCCGCATCCTGTCCCAGGTGAAGCAGCCCGTCATCATCCATTGGCTGGGCGAGATGTTCGACCCCGCGCTCGAAGGCTATTGGGGCAACCACGACCACATGGCGGCGATGGACACCGCGCTCGCGGTCATCCACGCGCACTCGGAAAAAGTCGATGGCGTGAAGATCAGCCTGCTCGATGACGCCAAGGAAATCTCCATGCGCCGGCGCCTGCCGAAGGGCGTGCGCATGTACACCGGGGATGACTTCAACTACGCGGAGCTGATCGCCGGCGACGAGCACGGCTATTCCGATGCGCTGCTCGGCATCTTCGACCCGATCGCGCCGGCCGTGGGCGGCGCCTTGGCGAGCCTGTCGCGCAACGACCTCGCCACCTTCCACGACATCCTGGCGCCGACGGTGCCGCTGAGCCGGCACATCTTCAAGGCGCCGACGCGCTTCTACAAGACTGGCGTTGTGTTCATGGCCTGGCTGAACGGCCACCAGGACCACTTCGTCATGATCGGCGGCCAGCAGAGCACGCGCAGCATCCGGCATTTTTCGGAACTCTTCCGCCTCGCCGACAAGGCCGGGCTGTTGCGTGACCCGGAGATGGCGGCCACGCGGATGCGCACGCTCCTCGCCCTGCATGGTGTCGCCTGATGGAGATGTCGCTCAACACCGTCACGGTGAAGGAGAAGTGGGGCCTCGCCGAGTGCATCGAGGGATGCGCGCGGCACGGCATCCCCGGCATCGCGCCGTGGCGTGATGTGTTGCAGGCAATGGGCGTGAAGCAGGCAGCGCGGCAGATTCGCGATGCCGGCCTCGTCGTCACCGGACTCTGCCGCGGCGGCATGTTCCCTGCCGCCGATGCGGCCGGCCGCGCCGCCGCGATCGCCGATAACCGCCGCGCCATCGAGGAAGCCCATACCATCGGCGCCCGCTGCCTCGTCATGGTCTGTGGCGGCCTGCCGCCGGGCTCGAAGGACCTGCCGGGCGCCCGCGCCATGGTGCGCGATGGCCTGCACGCCATCATGGCCGATGCGCGCGCCGCCGGCATGACCGTGGCACTTGAGCCGCTGCATCCCATGACCTGCGCGGATCGCTCCGTGCTGTCCACGCTCGGCCAGGCGCTCGATCTCTGCGACGAATTGGGCGAAGGCACGGGCGTCGCCTTCGATGTCTATCACACCTGGTGGGACCCCGATCTCTCCCGCCAGATCGCCCGCGCCGGCAGCCGCATCGCCGCCTTCCATGTCTGCGACTGGAAGGTGCCGACCGTCGATACCGTGCTCGACCGCGGCATACCCGGGGAGGGTGTGATCGATATCCCCGGCCTGCGCGCCGAGGTCGTCGCCGCTGGCTACAGCGGCGACTTCGCGGAGGTGGAGATCCTGTCGAAGCGCTGGTGGGGGGAAGACCCGGAGATGGTGCTGCCCCTGCTGAAGCAACGCCACGAGACCGCGGTGTGACCAAGCGCCTCTGGATCGCGCTGACCGTCGCCACCGTTGCGCTGGCGGCGGTGGTGCTGCTGGCGATGGGCCGTGCGCCGATCTGCACCTGCGGCACGGTGAAGCTGTGGCACGGCGTGGTGATCAGCGCCGAGAATTCGCAGCACATCACGGATTGGTACACGCCGAGCCACATCATCCACGGCATGATCTTCTATGCGGCCACGCATCTGCTGATGCGCCGCGCCAGCCTGCCGCCGCGCCTGTTCATCGCCACGCTGCTCGAAGCCGCGTGGGAGGTGGCGGAGAACACGAATGCGGTGATCCAGCGCTACCGCGAAGCCACCATCGCGCTCGACTATTTCGGCGACAGCGTGCTGAATTCCGTCAGCGATATCACCGCGATGATGCTGGGCTTCGCCCTCGCCGCGCGCCTGCCCGTCTGGCTGAGCGTCACTCTGGCACTCGGCGCGGAGCTGTTCGTGGGCTGGATGATCCGCGACAACCTCGCGCTCAACGTGCTCATGCTGGTCTGGCCACTGGATGCCGTGAAGGTGTGGCAGGCGGGGCCTTAGGTTCTGGTCGCGCTGTCCCGCCGGATGGACGCCACCAGGATCAGCGCCGGCAGCGCCGGATCCCGGCTGTTCACGCGCAGCCGCACTTCCATCACCACGCCGCCCTGGCGCGGCCGCACCTCATAGCGTTCATCCCGCCAGCCTTCCTCGGCAGGCCCCGCTTCCGGCTCCATCCGCGCGACATTGCCGCCCCCATCCGCCGCAGCCTGCATCGCCCGCTGCAACATGCTGGCGGCGAGCTCGCCATCCGCGCGCGGCACGATCACCGTGCAGCCGGCGCCACGCTCAACGAGGGAAATCACGAAGGGCTGGCCCGGCGCGCGCCAGAATTCATGCTGGAAGGGCGCGCTTGGCGTCTCCGCCGCCGGCACCGGCGCGTAGCCATCGGATTTCAGCGATTCCTGCATCACCGGTGGTCGCCCGACCCCGTTGAGGCAATGCCGCCCGAAGCCCAGCACCGCGAGTTCCGTGGCCCGCCGCAGCAGCGCCTGCTCCGGCGATTCCAGCCTGGGCGTTTCCGGCTTCGGCGCGACAGGTTGCGCCGCGCAACCCGCCAGCAGCACCAGCGCGAGGAACGCCGCGCGCATCAGGGCCAGGCGGCCTTCGGCATCGCCTCCATCGCCGCCGTATCCGGCTCCTCCGTCGAACCCAGCCCCGGCACCGCCAGGCTGCCGATCTCCAGCATCCCGTCCCGGATCGCGAGCCGCGGGCCATGCGCGGTATCGGCATAGAGCGTCGGATGCGCCTCCATGAACCGGTACGCCTCCGCCTTCGGACGGCCGTTGAAGCCATCGACGAAGTGATGCCCGTTGCGTTCCACATGCGGCAGGCCGAGCAGGGCGACCAGCGCCAGGTCCTGCTGCACGCAGACGCCGGCCAGGGTCGTCAGATCCTCCGCCGACATGAAGTAGCGGTCGCTGCCTTCCTCGGCATTCCAGGCCCGGCAGCGCGCCAGGTTGATGACGGACCGCCACACGCCCTTGCAGGCCTTGGACGACACGCCCGCATAGCCAAGCGCACGCCCGGTGACGAAGGCATCCAGCGGCCCGTCGCTTTCATCGATGATGACCGGCCGCGCCGCCGCCAGCGCCCCCATGCTGGTCTCCAGCGCGCGCGCCCGCTTCACCGGCTGTTCGATATAGAGGATCGAGGCGCAAAGCTTTGCCAGTCGCGGTTCCGCCTCCATCGCCCGCCACAGCGCCAGCGCGCCTTCCGCATCCTCATACTGCTCATTGCCGTCGAGGCTAGCGTGATAGCCGCCATGCAGCCGGTCCAACACCGCGGCGATGCGCGACAGGCGCTCCACATCCGCCGCCACATTGCCGCCGACTTTCAGCTTCCAACAGCGATGCCGGTAGGTGGTGGCGATGTCTTCCAGTGTCTCCGGCAGCCCGTCATCGACGCGGCTGTCCTGGTCCGCCGCGGTGATGGGATCCACCAGCCCGACCGTGTGCCGCGCATGCAGCCGCGTCAGCGGCGCAAGGCCCGCCAGCATCGCGCCGAAATCGAAGCCGGGCAGGTCCGGCACCACGGCATGCGGCGCCATGCCGCCGATGTTCGCGCGCATCCCGTCCCAGAACGAAACGCCCTTCGCCTTCAGCACCGCATCGAGCATCGCGCGGTCCAGCAGCGCGCGGCCATAGCTTGCGACGAGCGGGTTCAGCGCCTCCGCCCCGCCGCGCGCCACGATCGCCGCATGGGTATTCGCGAAATGCCCGAAGGCCGTGTCGAGCCCGGCGGCGCGGCTCGCCTCGGCGGCGATTTCCAGCGCGCGGCGCAGTTGCTGTTCGTTCTGCGCGTCGGACAGCTTCGGGTCCTTGTCGAACCACTTGGCCGCGAGGGTCTCCGCCGCGATCCCCCAGGCTTCCGTGCCATCCTCCAGCCGGATGCGGGCGCGGATCACGGCCTGGCGGCCATGCGTCACGGTGATGACGCCGAAGCGGAAGGGCAGGCGCAGCGTGAAGGGCCATTCGAAGCCCTGGGTCTCCAGCAGCGCGAAGCGGGGCGCGGTCATGCCAAGGTCTCCTCGATGGCGCGGAGGTAGCCGATGGCGCGGGCCGCGCTGGTCGGGCCATCGGGGTGGTAGTCGAAGGGCTCCACCGCGCAGAAGCCGGGCCAGGCCGTGTCGCGCAATGCCTGCAGGATCGGCGCGAAGCGGTCCTGGCCCTGGCCGGGCGCGCGGCGGTTGCGGTCATTCAGATGCACATGCGCGATGAGGCCGGAGGGTATGTGCCGGCGGAGCACATCGGCCACGGGCTCGCTTTCCCCATTCCCCGCCGCGCTGACATCCAGCATCGCCTTCAGCGCCGGGCAGCCGATGCGCGTCACGATCCCGATCGCCTCCGCCACCGTCCGCGCCCAGTTCGTCTGCCCGGCATCCAGGGGTTCCAGGCAGTAGGTCAGCCCGTGCTGCGCGGCCC
Organism: Acetobacteraceae bacterium; assembly: GCA_947478535.1. The sequence continues at coordinate 10,691 of CANJXD010000060.1, read as the reverse complement.
AGGCGCCGGCCATCGCCATCGCTTCCTCCGCACGCGCCGCATCGCCATCCCCCGCGATGTGGCGCTGCTTCGGCGATCCATGCACCAGCAGCGTCGCGCCGAGATCGGCGGCCAGCCCGATCAGCCGTTCCACTACATCCAGCGTCCGCGCGCGGATCGCGCCATCCGCCGTGCTGATCGAAAGCCCCGCCGGCGCCACCAGCAGCCAATGAAGCGACGTAATCGGCGCGCCGGCATCCGCCGCGATGCGCTTGAATTCCGCCCGCCGCGCGGCAGGCACCAAGTGCGGTGCCTCGGCATCCAGCGTGAAGGGGGCAACCTCCAGCCCATCATAGCCGAGGCCCGCGGCGAGCCTTGCCTGGTCCGCGAAGGGCAGGTCCGCGACGACCTCGTTGCAGAGCGAAATGCGCATCAGGTTTCGACCCCCACCGGCACACCCTCATGCGCGGAACGTCGCGCGGCGTCCAGTATCCGCAGCGGCAGCACGCCGCCTTCGTGAAGGTCCGGCCCCTGGGGCACCCGCGTCCGCACGGCCTCGAGGAACGCCGACAATTCCGCCGTGACGACGCCGACGGGGTCCAGCGCCGGGGCGCCCAGATCCTCCGCCGGTGCATGCGCCGGCAGCCAGGCACCTCCCGCGCCGGGACTATGTGTGCCACGGCGCAGGCGCAGCGTCTCGGCCATGAAATCCACCTCCGCCAGCGCCGCGCTGCCAGCGACGGACAGCAGCTTGCGTGTCTCCGCCCCGGGCACCACGGCATCGGCGTGCTCGCCGGGCAGCACGCAGCCGGCCTCGATCAGCCCTGTGGCGCCGGAGGGAAACAGCAGGTGCAGGATGGCCAGGTCCTCCCGCCCCCTTCCCAACGGGTCCGCCAGCGTGGCGAAGACGCGGCGCGGGGCTCCGCCGGCGATCCAGGGCAGCAGATCCGCGAAATGCACGGCGTCATTCAGCAGCGCCCCGGAATCGGCCCGCGCCCGCTTGAGGCCGGACATGCGCGCGCCGAGGTGATGCAGCCGCCCGAAGCCACCCTGCCGCGCGAGGGCGTGGATGGCCTGTGCCTTCGGATGAAAGCGGAAATACAGACCGAGCTGCGCGATCCGTCCGCGCGCCACCGCCAGCGCGTGCAGCGCCGCCGATTCCCCTGCCGCTTCCGTCGCCGGTTTTTCGAGAAACAGGTCGAGCCCCGCCCGCAGCACGGCCTCGGCAAGGGGAACATGCGTCACCGGCGGCGTTGCGATGATGGCGGCGTCGCAGGCGGCGAGACCCGCTTCCAGCGAGGCCGCGAAGCGCGTCCCCGGCGGTGCCGCGGCGCGCATCGCGGCATCGGGTTCCAGCACCAGCGCATCCCGCCCCAGCCGCGCCAGGGCGGCGAGGTGGACGCGCCCGAAGGCGCCGCATCCGAGGAGCAACAGGCGAGGCATCCCCCCATCTCCGCAGCCAGGCCGCCCCCGGTCAAGCTTGACCATCCGAGGCCCCCGCGCGAGCCTCCGCGCCATGCCCGCATTCCGCGCCGCCGTGCCTGAGGACCTGCCCCGTGCAGCCGCGCTGTCAGCCCGCATCGGCTGGAACCAGGTGCAGCCGGATTGGCGCCTGTTTCTCCAACAAGGCGCCGTCAGCGTGTTGGATGATGGCGCGGCCGATTGCCTGGCGGCGACGGCTGCCGTGCTCCCCTTCGGCGAGGATCTCGCCTGGATCTCGATGGTGCTGGTCCGCCCCGACCGGCGGCGGCAGGGCCTCGCGACCTCGATGATGCGCTGGGCGGTGGAGGCCCTGCCGGGGACTGCCTGCCTCGCCCTCGATGCAACACCAGCGGGACGGGAGGTCTATCGCAAACTCGGTTTCGTCGATGTCTTCGGCTTCGCCCGCTGGGCCCTGCCGAACCCCCTGCCCAGGGACGACACCATCGCGCTGCGGCCCATGGCCCAGGCCGATTGGAATTGGATGCTGGCACTGGACCGCCAGGCCTTTGGCGCGCCGCGCGAGGCCCTGCTACGGGATTTCGCCCGCCGCCTGCCCGGCGCCGCCTTCGTCGCCACGGATCGCAGCGGCTTCGTCCTGGCGCGGGATGGGCTGCGGGCGCCGCAGATCGGCCCCGTCGTCGCGGCCGGGCAGCGCCAGGCCACCGCCCTGATCGCCGCCGCACGCGCGGCGCTCGGCGTCCCGGCTGTATTGGACCTCGCCGATGCCGCCACCGGCATTGCCGCCGCCATCACCGCGTCGGGTGGCGAAAGCCTGCGCCCGTTCACCCGCATGACCCGCGGCGCACCGCTGTCCGGCGCGCCCGACAAAAATTTCGTCTTCGCGGGGCCGGAGTTCGGTTGACGCCACGAGGTCGGTTGACGCCGCCGGCCATCGGCGCCCACCATCCGCGGTAACCGGTGGGTTACCCGCGGAACCGGAGGAGGGATCAAGATGACCAAGACGCTGACGATCACCCGTCGCACGCTGCTGGCGACATCAGGCGCGGCGCTTGCCGCACCCGCCATGGTCCAGGCGCAGGGCAGCGTCTGGCGGCCGGACCGGCCGGTGACGCTCATCGTCCCCTGGGCCGCCGGCGGCTCGACGGACCAGATGGCCCGGATCGTCGCGGCGGAGCTGGAAGCGGCCGTCGGCGCGCGCTTCGTCGTGGTGAACCAGCCGGGTGCGTCGGGGTCCATCGGCACGCGGAACGCGCTCGAAGCGGCGAAGGATGGCATGACCTGGGCCGCCGGCGCCGCCGTCGATGTCGGCTGCTACAAGGTGCTCGGCCTGCTCGACACCACGCTGGCGGATTGGAACCTGTTCTTCGCCGTCGCCAATGTGAACATCCTGGTCGCCAACCCGCAGGCGGGCATCCGCGATTTCGGCGCGGCGATGGACGCCTTCCGCGCGCGCGGCGCGAGCCTCGCCGTCGCGACCGCGGGCGTCAGCTCCGCCGGGCACAACATGATGTCCGCCATCAAGGCCGCCACCAACATCAACTACCGCCACGCGACCTATGATGGCGGCAACCCCGCCATGATCGCGACCGTCAGCGGCGAAACGGCGATGGGCGCCGTGCTGCTGGTGGAAGCGGCGGAGATGATCCGCGCGAGGCGCCTGATCCCCCTGGCGGTGCAGTCCGACAATGCCGTGACCTTGCAGGGCGTCGGCGAGCTTCCCTCCATCAAGCGGTGGCTGCCGGACATCCCGGCGCCGCTGAACTATTTCGGCATCTGGGTGCCGAAGGGCGTGCCGCAGAATGTCGTGGACACCGTCGGCCAGATCTGGCGCGACAAGATCAAGGACAGCCAGCGGCTGAAGGACTACGCCGCCCAGCGTGCCGCCGTCTTCACGCCAATCGCCGGCCAGGAAGCCTATGACGAGGCCTGGAAGATGGTTCGCCAGACGGCTTGGCTCTACTTCGATGGCGGCACCGCGCGCGTGAGCCCGGATACGCTCGGGATCCAGCGGCTTTGACGCCAGAGGCCGCGAAGCCGGAGGAGGCGGTCGAGAGCCCCTTCTCCGGGGATCGCGCACCGCTGCCGCCGCGGGTCGATCTCTATACCGCGGCGGTGCTTCTGACCTTCGGGCTCGGCATCATGGCGCTGTCCTGGCGGATGCCGACCTTCGTCGAGCAGTCGCATAGCGGGCTGACAGCGCCCGGCATCGTGCCGGGCTTCCACGGCACGCTCATCGCGCTGCTCGCCATCCTGCTCGGCCTGCGTGCCGTGCGGCGGGGCGCGCTGGCGGAGCAGACGGCGCATGGCAGGGCGATCGAGCCCGCCGATGCGCGGCAGTTGCTGATGGCCACCGTGCTCGGCACGCTCTATGCCGGCTTCCTCGTCGGCACGCTTCCGTTCTGGGCGGCCTCGGCAGTGTTCGTCTTCGCCTTCGTCACCGCCTTCGAGTGGGAACAGGGGCCGGCCCGCCGCGTCAGGCGGATGCTGGAAGCCGGGGCCATCGCGCTCGGCACGGGCTACGCCGTGACCCTGGTCTTCGAACGCGTCTTCCTCGTCCGCCTGCCGTGAGCATCCACCCATGAACAACCCGATCGCGATGCTCGGCGATGGCTTCGCCCATGTGCTGCAGGGCGGCGCCATCTTCCACGCCTTCTGGGCCGTGCTGATCGGCATCGTCATCGGTGCCCTGCCGGGTCTGACGGCAACGATGGGTGTGGCGCTGCTGACGACGCTGACCTTCACCATGGGCCCGCAGGTCGCGATGCTGGTGCTGGTCTGCGTCTATGTCGGCGCGATCTATGGTGGGTCCCGCTCCGCCATCCTGCTCAACATCCCCGGCACTCCGGCCTCGGCCGCTTCCACGCTCGACGGTTTTCCGCTGGCCCGGCGAGGGCTGGCGGGGCGGGCGATGGGTATCTCCACCCTCGGCTCCTGGCTCGGCACACTGTTCGGCACGCTGATCCTGGCGATGTTCGCGCCGAGCTTCGGCGAATTCGCACTGCAATTCGGCAGCTATGAGATGTTCTGGGTCGCGCTGTTCGGCATTGTCATCGCCGGCAGCCTGTCCGGCGGCGATGCGCTGAAGGGTTATATCGCGGGCTTCCTTGGCCTGTTCATCGCCTGCATCGGGCAGGAGACGAACCACGCCTATGCCCGCTTCGCTTTCGGCAATTCGGACCTCGCTGGCGGGCTCGGCCTGCTGCCCGTCCTCGTCGGCGTCTTTGGCGTCGCGGAAGTGCTGAACTCCATGCGCGGCCCGGCGGTGAAGGCCGTCTCCTCGAAGATCGACAGCGTCATCCCCCGCATCGCCGATGTGACGCAGTACTGGCGCACCATCCTGCGATCCGGTGCCATCGGCACCTTCATCGGCGCCATGCCCGGCCTTGGCGAGGATATCGCGGCCTGGACCAGCTACGCCGCCGCCAAGCGCGCATCCAAGGAAAAGGAGATGTTCGGCAAGGGCAGCATCGAGGGCCTGATGGCCGCCGAGACCGGCGAAAGCGCCTGCGTGCCCGGCGCCATCATCCCCGTGCTGACCCTGGCCGTGCCAGGCTCCGCGCCAGCCGCCGTGCTGATGGCGGCGATGATGATCCATGGCTTGAACCCCGGCCCGATGCTGGCGATCACCGCGCCCGAATTCATCTACCAGATCGTCGCCATGCTGGTGATCGCGGATATGGTGAAGCTGGTCTACGGCCTGGTGCTCGTGAAGCCGCTGCTCTGGGTGCTGCTGATCCCGCGCGCTCGCCTGATGCCCGTGGTGTTCGTTCTCTGCACGGTGGGGGCCTTCGCCATCACCTCCCGGCTGTTCGACATCTGGGTGATGCTTGGCGCCGGCCTGCTCGGATTCGTCCTGCGGGAATTGCGCTTCCCCATGGCGCCGCTGGTGCTGGGTCTCGTGCTCGGCGACCTGCTGGACAAGAACCTGCTGCGCGGACTGGTGCTGTCCGATGGCGATCTCAGCCCGTTCTTCACCCGCCCGATCAGCGCCGGCCTCTGCGCGCTGACGGTGGTGGCGGCGCTCTGGGCGATCCCCGGGCTGATGGACCGGGTGATGGGCGTATTCCGGCGCCGCGCACCGGCCGCCTAAAGAACGATCGGTCCCATTGGACCGATCATGCTCTATCGGATGCGCGGCGCCGGGCGTCAGGCGTGGCCCCAGCGCAGGAGGTTGCGCCGGCGGGCCGCGATGTAGTCCCAGTCATGGATGACGCCGAGGCCCGGGCCGGTCGGCACGGCGAAGCAGCCATCGGCGCCGACCGCGTCGAGCTCATCCGAATAGCCACAGGCATAGACCGGCGGGATCGGGTTGCGCACTCCCGGGCCGACCAGCGAAAGCTCGTAGAAGTTCGTGTTGCGGATCGCCGACATCAGGTGCCGCTGCGCCGGCCCCGCCGCGTGCAGTTCCACATCAAGCCCGAAGGCCTCCGCCAGATGCGCGGTCTTCATCACGCCGGTAATGCCCAGGTCGTATTCCGGATCCGCGCGCAGGAAATCCGTGGCGCCCTGCTGCACCCAGGCGATCTTCGCCTCCAGCGTGCGGACATGTTCCGTCATCAGCAGGGGTGTGCGAAGCAACTCCTTCAGCCGGCGATGCGCGGCGGGCGCCACGCCGGTATCGGAGAAAGGATCCTCATACCAATAGCAACCCGCTTCATCGCAGGCGCGACCGAGGTAGAGCGCGTCCGCGAAGGTGCGCAGCGTGCTGGCCGGGTCGATCATCAGCGCCATGTCGCGGCCGATGGCACCGGCGACATGCAGCAGATTCTCCGCCTCCTCCCGCGGGTCGGCCTCGCACCACCCGTGAATCTTGAAGCCGCGATAGCCGAGGCCGCGGCAATGCAGGGCGAAATCGGCGAAGGCCGCCTTGCTGTGCAACCCGCCGAAGCGATCCGCATGCACGGTGCTCGCATAGGTCGGCAGCCGCGCACGGAAACCGCCCAGCAGGGCCGCCACGCTCTGGCCCATCGCCTTGCCCGCGAGGTCCCAGAGGCAGACATCGATCGCGGACAGGCCGACAGCGGCCAGATGGCGCTGGGCGCGGCGCAGGTCACCCCAGATGCCCTCCCGCGCGAAGGCATCGCGGCCGATCAGCTTGGGCGCCAGCGCCGCCACCTGCGACAGCATGGCGGGGTTCTTGGCGCTATGCGCGGGCACATATTCGCCACGCAGCCCGCCCTCGGCCTCGATCACCAGGCAGAAGGAGCCGACCGTCTCGCGCCCGCCGGGGCGGCAGACCAGGGCGCCATGGCCGTCGCGGCCATAGCCCTCGACCTCATAGGTGAAGTCGTGCAACATGACCCGCTGGATGCGCGGGCCAACGGTCTCATCGCCGCTCATTCCGCGCGGATTCCGGCGGCGCGGATCACCTCTCCCCAGCGGGCGAACTCGGCGCGCTGGAAAGCACCGAACTCTGCCGATGTGTTGCCGACGGGATCGCCACCCAACTCCCGAATCCGGGCCGCGACCTCCGGCTTGCGGATCGCCGCGGCGGCAGCCCCCGAAAGGCTGTTCACCACGGCAGGATCGGTGCCCGCCGCGACGAACAGCCCGTACCAGGTCAAGGCCGTGGCGCCTGGCAGGCCGCTTTCGGCCATGGTCGGCACATCCGGCAGCAGGGCGCTGCGTGTCTCCGCGCTGATGGCGATCGGGCGAAGCCGTCCCTCCCGCACCATCGGCAGAAGGGAGAGGGGGTCGCCGAAGGTCAGGTTGACGCGATTTTCCACCAGGTCCGGCAGGAGCGTTGCGAAGCCGCGGCTGTAGTGGACGATATCCAGCCGCACGCCCGCCGCGCGTTCGAACAGCGCGGCGGCAAGGTGCTGCGATGAGCCGAGCCCCCCCGAGCCGGCCGTGATCATCCCGGGCCGCGCGAGCGCCGCGGCGCGAAGCCCCGCGATATCGGCGATGCCGAGCGCGGGTGGTGCCACCAGCAGCAGGGGCGAGGTGGCGATCAGCGTCACCGGCGCGAAATCCGCCACGGGGTCGTAGGGGGTGCGCGGATAGATATGGGGGTTGCTGGCGTGGGTGCTGAAGGTGCCGGTCAGCAGCGTGGTGCCGTCCTTCGATCCGTGCGCGACATATGCGGCGGCGATGCCGCCATTCGCGCCGGTGCGGTTCTCCGCCACGATCGGCGCCCCGAAGGCCTCGCCCAGTTGCTGGGCCATGAGGCGCGAGAGCAGGTCCGTCGCCGCGCCGGGCGCGAAGGGGACGATGATGCGGCCGGGGCGGCCGGGCCCGGGCTGCGCCTGCGCGGCGCCGGCGCCAGCGCCGGCGATGAGGGTGGCAAGTGCGGCGAGCGACCGTCGCGTGGTTCCCAGGTGATGCGGCATCGGCGTTGTCTCTCCCTCGCGGTCCTGCTGCCCGGGGGCGCGGCCACTGCAAGACATCATGCTATCTGACAGCTTGACTGTCGAGGCAGTTCTGCGCGAGGACGCAGCATGCGATCCTCACTCGACGCCACCCAGCCCGTCCGCCGTCTTCGGCTTTATGAGCAGATTGCCGGCCGGATCGTTGAGTTCATCCGGGACGGCGACCTGAAGCCGGGCAGCGTCCTGCCCCCGGAAGGCGAGATCGCCCGCAACCTCGGCGTCAGCCGCCCCGCGGTGCGGGAGGCCATGGTGGCGCTGGAGACAGCGGGGCTGGTGGTGGCCCGCAGCGGTGGCGGAGTCTTCGTCCTGCGCCAGCCGCGGCGTGGCCAGGCGCTGCCCTGGAGCCGGCGCGGCGATCCGGGACCAGGCCCGCTGGAACAGTTGCATGCGCGCCGGTTGCTGGAGCCGGAGCTCGCGGCGGAGGCGGCGCGCGTGGCGGATGCCGCGGTGATCGACGCGCTGGACCAGCTGGCCCGCGCCGTGGCCGCCGCCGCCGCCGCCGGGCTTCCCTTCGCGGAGGAAGCGGTTGAGTTCCATGTCATGCTGGCGCGCGCCGCAGGCGTGCCGGCGCTGGCGGACTGCCTGGCGGGGCTGCTGGACAGTCCACGCCACGATATGTGGCGGCTGCTGCGCGCACGTTCTGAGACCGACGCCCAATGTTCCGCCCGCACCGGGTTCCGGGAGCGGCTGGTGGGCGCGCTGCGGCAGCGTGACTCCGCAATGGCGCGGCGGCTGAGGGCGGCGCATCTGGATGCCGCCGCAGCCGCCTGTTTCGGTGGCTGGGCCGCCGCGGCCGAGGCCACGGGCTGACCGGCCGCGCTGCCCGGTCAAGCCAGGCGGGGTCAAACCAAGCCGGGGCGGCCGGAACCCTATTCCATCTTGATGTCGAGTTCGCGGATCTTCCGCGCCCAGAAGCCGCTTTCCACGCGCACCGCCTCGAAGAATTCGGCGCGCGGGCGCACCGGCGATGCCTCCAGCCCATCCTGTTCCAGCCGGCCGGCAAAGCGGCTGGCGGCGGCGGCCTGGCGGGCAGCGCGTTCCAGCCGGTCCAGCAGTTCGGGCGCCATGCCGGCGGGGGCGAAGATACCGTGCCAGCCGGTGATGGAGACGCCGGGCAGCCCGGCCTGCGCGAGAGTCGGCACATCGGCGATCGCGCCCATGCGGCGGTCCCCCGTCACGGCGATGGCGCGCAGCCGGTTCTCCCGCGCCAGCTGGATGGCGGGCGGGGGGGAGGAGAAGTTCATGGTGATCCGCCCCGCCACCACATCCAGCAGCGCCGGGCCGGTGCCGCGATAGGGCACGTGCTCCATCTCGATCCCCACGGCATCGCTGAACAGCACCCCCGCGAGGTGGTTCGCATTGCCGACGCCGCCGGAGGAATAGGTCAGTTCGCCCTTCGGCTTGCTGCGCGCATAGGCGATCAGCTCCTGCAAGCTGCGGATCGGCAGGCGCGGGTCGATCACGAGCACATACTGGTAGGAGGTGACCTGCGCGACCGGCGCCAATACCTGCATCAGGTCGATGCCGTCCCGCTGCATATGCGGGTTCACCACCAGATTGGTGGACACCGCGAACAACAGCGTCGTCCCATCCGGCCGGGCGCGGGAGACGCCGACGGTGCCGATATGCCCGGCCGCCCCACCGCGGTTCTCGATGATCACGGTCTGCCCGCCCAGCGCCTCGCTGAAGGCGCCGGCGAATTCGCGCGCCGTCAGGTCCGTGCCGCCGCCGGGGGCGTAGGGCACCACCAGCACGACCGGCCGGGCCTGCTGGGCATGGGCCATGCCGGAATTCACGAAGGGCGTGCACAAGGCGGCGCCGAGCACGGCGCGGCGGGGGGTCATGGTCATGCGGGGAGGCTTCCGGTGGTTCATGCCGCCCCGCTTACGCCAGCCCGCCGCCCCGCGCCAACCGCTACTCCGCGGTAATGCCGGCCGCGCGGATCATCGGCACCCACAGCGCCAGCTCGTGCGCCACCCGCGCTTCCGCCGCCGCCCCCAGGGTGGGCGTCGCATCCACCCCCATCGCGGCGATGCGGTCCTGCACGGCAGCACTCCCCAGCGCTTCCGCCGTCGCGGCGCGCAGGCGTTCCATCACCGGCGCGGGCGTACCGGCACGGGCGGACAGCACATGCCAGATCTCGAAGGAGAAATCCGGCCAGCCGCTTTCGGCAATGGTGGGAATCTCCGGCGCGCCGGAAAGCCGCCTGGCGCTGGCGGAGGCGACGCCGCGCAGCCGCCCCGTGCGGATATGCGGGATGCAGTCGGAGGCGCCGGAGAACATGAAGTCGAGGTTGCCCGCCACCAGGTCCGTCGTCGCCGGCGCGCCGCCGCGATAGGGCACGTGCTGCGCCTCCACCCCCGCCGTGCGCAGGAACAGCGCCGTGGTGATATGGGCGGGGGACCCGACGCCGGCGCTGCCATAGCTGAGTTCCCCGGGGCGCTGGCGGCAGGCCTCCACGAAATCCCGCGCCGTGGCGATGCCGGGCGTGCGCGCGGGGTTCACCACCAGGATGTTCGCGGCGGTCGAGGTGATGCCGAGTGCGATGAAATCCCGCGCCGTGTCGTAGCCGGGGTTCCGCTGCACGGCCATGTTCACGACATGCGTCGCCACATGCCCCATCACCAGCGTGTAGCCATCCGCCGGGGCCTGCGCCGCCGCCGCCATGCCGATGGCGCCCCCCGCCCCCGCGCGATTCTCCGCGACGACGGATTGGCCGAGCCGCTCCGTCAGCGCCTGGGCGATGATGCGCGCCGTGGTGTCCGTGCCGCCACCCGGCGCGAAGGGGATGATCAGGCGGATCGGCCGATCCGGGAACCGTCCCTGGGCGAAAGCGGGGGCAGCCAGGGCGGGCGACGCCAGGGCGCTGCCGAGCAAGGTCCGGCGGGTGGCGTGGATCAT